>NZ_JBWKRA010000037.1:0-39159 GCF_059419065.1 Pseudomonas sp. GW821-FHT07B01
CTGTCGAGAACTGCGTAACTCATTGTTTACCAAGGAGTTTTCCGTTTCGACTGCGCCGGAAGTGGGGCGAATTATAGGCTTCCAGAATCTGCCGTCAACCCAATTATTCGGTTTTTCTATCAAAAACCTCAAAAACCCGATGCTTCCACTATATAGATAGCTATGAGTCAGTATTTGAGCAATATATTGCTCATTCATTGACAGTTAAGCATCATAGCGCCACGTATTTATCGATCATGACTTCGGAAGAACTACCGCAATGACCACCCCACCTCGCAGCCTGGCAACCGCATTGTTTCCGATCGGCCTACTATTGATCGCCATGGCGTCCATCCAATCCGGTGCGTCATTGGCCAAAAGCATGTTTCCTATTGTTGGCGCACAAGGCACCACTGCTCTGCGTTTGATTTTCGCCAGTGTGATCATGCTGGTGCTATTACGCCCATGGCGCGCCACGCTGACAGCCAAGTCCTTGCGCACGGTGATCATTTACGGGATGGCGCTGGGCGGCATGAACTTCCTCTTCTATATGTCCCTTCGCACCGTACCGCTGGGGATTGCCGTAGCACTCGAATTCACAGGCCCGCTTGCCGTCGCTATCTATGCCTCGCGCCGAGCTGTCGACTTCCTGTGGATTGCCCTGGCGATCATCGGCCTGCTGCTGTTGATTCCGATGGGCGAGGCCAGTAGCGGTATCGACTGGGTCGGCGCGGCTTACGCACTGGGCGCAGGCGGATGCTGGGCCCTCTATATTTTATTCGGCCAAAAGGCTGGGAACGACAATGGTGTTCAGACCGCTGCACTCGGCGTGATGATTGCGGCCCTGTTCGTCGCACCGATCGGCATCGTGCATGCGGGCGCCGCGCTGCTGACGCCCGCCCTGATCCCTATCGCCATTGGCGTCGCAATTCTGTCCACCGCCTTGCCCTACACCTTGGAGATGGTCGCACTGACTCGCCTTCCCGCTCGCACATTCGGCACGTTGATGAGTATAGAACCGGCGTTCGGCGCCCTCTCCGGCCTGCTCTTTCTGCATGAGCACTTATCCCTGGCCCAATGGCTGGCCATCACCTGCATTATCCTGGCTTCCGTAGGCGCCACGTTGACGATGCGCAACGAATCCAAACCACTGGTGCCTGCCGACTGATCATCTTTAAAGCCAGCTCTGGTATTTGCCGCTCATTTAGGCCATGTTTAGGCCGTAACCGAATGTCATTCATGGAGAATTTCGACACGGACAGCATGAACGCTTCGCTCGAGAGCGAGTAAAGCGGCTCTGTTCTTTTGCAGGGCGGCTATTAAGGATGGGAATGAAACGAATTTTGATACTGTTGCTGGTTGTGGGCATCGCTGGCTGTGCTGCAACCACAAAAACAGAAGTGAAACGGGGTAAAAAAGGGCTGCATATCAACTGTTCAGGCCTGTCCTCCTCCTGGGACCAGTGCTACACCAGTGCAGCCAACTCATGCGGTGCCAAGGGCTACCGGGTGATAGCCAAATCCGGCGACAACTCCGAGGAGCCTGGGGACTATCCCTTCGGCCTCAACCCTGCCGGCTATACCAGCCGCAGTATGATCGTCATCTGCAAATAGCTGCCCGAGCAGTCTTTCCTGACTGCTCATCTTAACTTCAGGCCAGTTGCGGCACGAAGGCTAAACTCCTGCTCGACCATCGAACCAATGGAGTTCCCATGCCGCACAACAAGAAAATCGTATTAGTAGTGGGTGCCGGTGACGCGACCGGCGGCGCCATAGCCAAACGCTTTGCCCGCGAAGGCTACATCGCCTGCGTCACCCGTCGCAGCGCCGACAAACTGCAGCCCCTGGTAGACAGCATTCAGTTGGCGGGCGGTGAAGCCCATGGTTTTGCCTGTGATGCACGTAAAGAAGAGGACGTGATCGCTCTGGTCGAGCAAATCGAAACCGAGCTGGGACCTATTGAAGCGTTCGTCTTCAACATCGGCGCCAATGTGCCTTGCAGCATTCTGGAAGAAACCGCACGCAAGTACTTCAAGATCTGGGAGATGGCGTGCTTCTCCGGCTTCCTGAACGCACGGGAAGTCGCCAAACGCATGGTCACGCGTAACCGCGGCACTATCCTGTTCACCGGAGCCACCGCCGGCTTGCGCGGAAGCGCGGGGTTTGCTGCCTTCGCTGGCGCCAAGCATGGGATACGCGCCCTGGCACAAAGCATGGCGCGGGAGTTAGGCCCGATGAACATCCATGTCGCCCATGTGGTAGTCGACGGTGCCATCGATACCGACTTCATTCGCGAGAACTTCCCGCAAAAATACGCCCTCAAGGATCAGGACGCCCTCCTCAACCCTGACCATATTGCCGACAACTACTGGTTCCTGCATCGCCAGCCACGGGACGCCTGGACGTTCGAACTGGACCTGCGCCCCTGGAATGAAACCTGGTGACTCCCTCTATAACAATAAGCAGTGAGTACAGACCATGAGTAAAACCCTGGAGTTCTTCTTTGATCTCGGCAGCCCCGCGACTTACCTGGCCTATACCCAGTTGCCGGCGCTGTGCGCTAAAACCGGCGCACAGGTGGTGTATCAACCGATGCTGTTGGGCGGTGTATTCAAGGCCACGGGCAATGCCTCGCCGATCATGGTGCCCGCCAAGGGGCGCTATATGCTCGATGACCTGGCGCGTTACGCCAAACGCTACAACGTGCCACTCAGGTTCAACCCGCACTTTCCCATCAATACCTTGGTGCTGATGCGCGCCGTCACCGGCATTCAAATCCACCAGCCTGAGCGCTTCCTCGACTTCATCGACTGCCTGTTCCGCGCACTCTGGATGGAAGGCCGTCACCTGGGCGACCCAGAGGTCGTGGCCAATGTGCTCACCGAACAGGGGTTCGATCCCGAGCAGGTACTGGCCCTGTCCAATGATGCAGCCGTCAAGGACGCTCTCAAGGAAAAAACCGAACAAGCCATTAAGCGCGGCGTGTTCGGCGCTCCCAGTTTCTTTGTAGGAAACCAGCTGTTCTTCGGCCAGGACCGCCTGGACTTTGTGCGTGAAGCCCTCAGCTAGGTGTTGATTGCAGCCGGCAATGCCTTGGCTGCAACCGATCAAATCGCCGCAGTGCGCACCTGCAACCATTCAAGCGCTGCACCATTGAGCAGCGGGCTCAAACGCTCACGCACCTGGGCGTGATACGCGTTGAACCATTCACGCTCATCCGCCGTGAGCAACGACGGCACCAGGCAGCGGGTATCAATTGGGCACAGGGTCAGGGTTTCGAACTTGAGGAATTCGCCAAACTCGGTCTTGCTCGCTTCACGGTTCAACACCAGGTTCTCAATGCGCACGCCCCAACGGCCAGGGCGATAAGTACCCGGTTCAATTGAAGTAATCATCCCTGGCTGCATCGCCGTTTGTGGCGCCGCAGCAGCCTGATAGGCAATGACCTGCGGACCTTCATGTACGTTGAGGAAATAACCCACGCCGTGGCCTGTGCCGTGACCGTAGTCCACGCCTTCTGCCCATATCGGCGCACGGGCAATGGCATCCAGCAACGGTGAAAGAATGCCCTTGGGGAACTGCGCACGGGACAGAGCAATCACCCCCTTGAGCACCCGCGTGCAATCGCGTTTCTGCTCCTCACTCGGTGTACCGATAGGCACCATCCGCGTGATGTCCGTGGTTCCGCCCAGGTATTGGCCGCCCGAGTCGATCAACAGCAAGCCATCACCTTCGATCAGCGCATGCTCTTCTTCGGTGGCGTGGTAATGCGGCATCGCGCCGTTGGCGTTGAAGGCGGCAATGGTGTTGAAACTCAGCGATACATAGCCTGGGCGGCGGGTACGTGCAGCGGTCAGGTGTTCGTCAATCGTCAGTTCGGTAATGCGCTCGCGACCCAGGGCGCTGTCGAGCCAGGCAAAGAATTCGCACAGCGCCGCACCATCCTGCTCCATGGCTTGGCGGATATGTTCCGCATCCGCCAGGCTCTTGCGGGATTTAGCCAGTGTGGTGGGGTTGAGGCCTTCAACCAGCTTGACGCCCGCGTCGAGGTTTTCCAGCAAGCCGGCGGTGACGCGGGCGGGGTCTACTTGCAAGCTTGCGCCCGCCGGTACCGCTCGCAGCGCTTGCGCCACCTCGCTGTAATCACGCAGGGTCACGCCATCCTGCTCAAGCACCGCCCGCAGTTGCGCATCGACCTTGCCCAACGCCACAAACAAAGTGGCCTGTTGCTGATTGATCAAGGCAAAGGACACAAACACCGGATTGAACGACACATCAGCGCCGCGCAGGTTGAATAGCCAGGCGATGTCGTCCAGCGTCGCGATGAAATGCCAATCGGCGCCCTTGTCTTTCAAACTGGCACGCAAGGCGGCCAGTTTCTCGCCACGACTGACGGTGGCTTGGGGCGGCAGATGCTGATAAATCGGCTGGTTCGGCAACGCCGGGCGGTCTTGCCAGACTTCATCGAGCACATCGATATCGGTACGCAGACGCGCGCCACGCTCGGCCAACTTCCCACCCAGGGTACGTGCCGAGGCCACGGCCATGACCGCACCGTCCACCGCCACCACGCCACCCTCAGGGGTTTGCTCGGCCAGCCACTCCAGCGGACCGGGCTGACCCGGTTGCAGCTTCACCAACTCGATACCGCTGCCCTTGAGCTCCTTGGTCGCCTGTTCCCAATAACGGCTATCCGCCCAGACCCCGGCGAACTCCGCCGTGACGATCAGAGTGCCCACCGAGCCATGAAAACCGGACAACCACTGGCGCCCTTGCCAGTAACCCGGCAAATATTCGGACAAATGCGGGTCCGCCGATGGCACCAGCAAGGCATGAATGCCTTCGCGGCGCATCAGTTCACGGGTGTGCGCCAGGCGCTGGGGAACCGTTCCATGGGTCAAAGGCTGCGTACTCATTGTGTCTCCTGCTAACCACTAATAATTGTTATGTATTGCGAATGAAGTATCAGACAGCCCAGAACGCTGGTGCGCTGGCCTGTACCGTCTTGATCAATTGCACAGCGTCGTCGATATCCCGTTCGGTGGTGAACCGGCCCAGGCTCAAGCGAATAGTGCGACCAGCGCTGCGGGCATCATGCCCCAGGGCCACCAGGACGTGGGACGGTGCATTGCTCGCCGAATTGCACGCTGAAGTCGCCGAAAAGGCAATGCCCGCACTCAAGGCGGCAGCATTGAATTCGCCGTCACTGAACGTCAGGCTGAGGGTGTGGGGAATACGCTGGGTTGGGCTGCCATTGAGGCGTACTCCGGGAATCGACGCCAACTGGTCCAACAAACGCTCACGCAAGGCCACGATCTGCGCCTTTTCCTCAGCAAAGTACGCCGCCGCCAGAGCGAACGCCGTGCCCATGCCCGCAATCTGATGCGTCGCAAGGGTGCCCGAACGCAAGCCACCTTCGTGGCCGCCGCCATGAATTTGCGCCAACACTTTCTGCTGCGCACGAGGCCCAACGTACAGCGCGCCGATGCCTTTGGGGCCGTAGAGCTTGTGGGCGGAAAAAGACATCAAATCCACCGACCACTGCGCCAGGTCAATGGCAACCTTGCCCGCCCCCTGTGCCGCGTCCACGTGAAACAGCGCGCCCTGCTCACGCACCCGCGCGCCGATAGCCGGAATGTCGTTAAGGGTGCCCAGTTCATTATTGACCAACATTAAAGACACCAGGAAGGTGTCCTCACGCAATGCCTCACTGACAGCCTGAACGCTGATCAAGCCATCGGCATCGGGCACCAGATAGGTCACAGCCACGCCGGCTTCCTGCAACTGCCGCGCGGTGTCGAGGGTGGCCTTGTGCTCGATCTGGCTGGTGATGATATGCCCACCCGCCAGCCCTCGCGCCTGGGCCACCCCTTTGATCGCAAGGTTGTTGGACTCGGTGGCACCGGAAGTCCAGACAATTTGCTCTGGCTGGGCGCCGACCAATTCGGCCACCTGCCGTCGCGCCTGTTCAACCGTTTGCCGGGCCGCCTGGCCGAATGCATGGGAACTGGACGCCGGGTTGCCAAAATTGGCATTGAAACCCAGGCACTCGACCATCACCTGGATAACTCGCTCATCCACTGGCGTGGTGGCGGCATAGTCGAAATACAACGGACGTTTATTCATGGCGTAAAACTCGCAGAGCGTGTTCCCGAGAGCGGCGTCCCGGGGGCATCGAACAGAACAGAGGTCGTCAGGTTTAACTGATCGAGTGCCATTGAAGAAGAATCACGTGATGTAAATGTGCGTAGGAACGCTCCTGATTTTCAGCTTAACAGGCTCAAAGGCGATTGGGTGCAAATGCAAAAAGCCGAAAAATCCGCCATACGGACTTTTCGGCTTTTAGTGCAGCGCCAGGCGACTCAAACGTTAGTAAACAACCCGCTCACCGGATCGATGTTTCCGTTGTAGGGCACAACGGTTCCGGCTGCCCGGGCGATGGTGGCCCAGATTCGCTGCATATCGACCATTTTATTGCCAATGACCGGGTTGCCTTCTTGTTGACGATCACCCTGGGCCGTGATGTTGAAATAGCGTCCTGCGCCATCGCCGCTCTTCAACAACCCGCTGGCCCCGCCCATCAGTACCAGCGGCATATCCTTCGTATGCTCCGGGGCACCATCGGCCATCTCGCTGGTGAATACCACAAGCGTGTGTTCAAGCAGGCTGTCACCCGGCACATCGGGATCGGCATGCTTCGCCAACTCGTCCATGAACAACTTGGCTCGCTGGGTATACCACTGCCGGGATCGTTTCCATACGTCCAGCCCAGCATAACGATGGGCGCAGTCATGGGGGTTGGTCACATTACTGACGTCCAGGATATTGAGCGACTCCGCCGAGCGCCCGACTTGAATCGTCGCTACACGCGTGATGCCACACCCCAGCGCTGTGGCAACCACCTGATGGTGGTGATGCTGTACCTGGTTACGAAATTCCGCAGATTTGAACGGCAACGTGTCCATCTGCAAAGGCGAACATTCGCCAATGGGTGGCAGAGTTTCTTCCATGTCTTTCATGACCTGCTCAACCGAATCAAGCTGCATATCGAGCTTCTGCTTTTGCGCCCCCGCAAGTCTGCCTCGCAGCTCGTTGATATCCGCCAGCACCGGATCAAATACATGCATGTTTCGCATCTGCTGCTCGCGCACCTCACGACCGACCGTGCCAAAGATCTTCTCGTACATCACCACCGGGTCCTGCTCAGGCCTGCGCATTGCGCCGCCATTCTCCGGCCCTTCCCAGGATACCTGCCACGCAGTCCCGTCAATGCCCGAGTGCGGTCCTGCAAAAAGACTCCGCTGGGACGGATCGGTCCCCGGCATATGGCGGCCAAGCAACACATCAATCGACGCCATCTTCTTCTCACGGTCGCGCAACGCCCACGTCCAGCCGTTATGGCCTTCATTGCCAGGGCCCAGAATCGTGCCACGCAGGTACAAGGACTGGTTTTTATAGGCCGCCAGCTCCTGGCTGACCTCGTTGAGCTGGAAGTCGGAAGTGTCCAAAGCTTCGGCAGCGGGATGCCAGAGGCCTCGACCATCACTGGAATAGGCGGTTGCAGAGTCGACTGCCAGGCCATCAGGCACCACAAAGAAAACCACTTTTAACTTGGCCTGCTGGTTTTGCCCGGCCAAGGCCATACGCGCCAGGCCACACTGGGTGAGCGGGCCGAACACACCTACCGCAGCCAGGCCGGTCAGAAAGCGACGACGACTTTTCAAGATATCCATGATCAATCCCTCTGCGTCTTGAATTGGAACGCGTTGGAGGTACCCAGCGTGCGCAGCATCGCTGGTAATGAGCCATTGCCCTTCAGCCCGTCGACCAATGCCTTGACCGTTGCGGAAGTGGACTCGTCGGATTTGTTGCCCGAAGCGAAACGGAAATAGCTATCCGCCATGCAGAACAGAGACGCCGAGTTGTGCGCGATCAGCTTGGAGATACCTCGCACATCGTCGATAGGCACCGCGCCATCAACCCCAATGAACGGACCGGACGCTTTGATCGGCAACTGCACAGGGAACTGCGCGTAGTTGTAGGCAGGCTCCTGCTGGCGATAGCGCCCGGCAGCGTCGTAATGCTCCATCGATGCGCCGGTGTCGTTCATGTACTGATGGCACTGCCAGCAACGCCCTCCCGAAGCCTGCTCACCATTAATCAGGTCCCAGCGTTCACGGGTACTGATCGCACGCGCAGGGTAGGCCGGCTCTGTGGGCTCGGCTTCGACCGGCGCACCAAACTCCCGGCAGAAAAGCTGCTCGCGAATGGCAATACCGCGCTTGACCAGTGAGGTGACCTGATAGTCAGAGGTTGAGGCCTGGAAAAGCCCCAAGTGCAGCAAGCCCCCCCGTTTCTCATCCACGGCGACTTTGTGCAGCGTGTCACCGGTTACGCCGCCGATACCGTAGTGTTCGGCCAGCGCCTTATTGAGGAACGTCACGCCTGGGTTGAACAGTTCGTCCAGCGTCCCCTTGCCGTCGAGCATCACATGACGGGTCAACAGGGCCTGCTCCTGGGTCATCAACTGGATCATCTGTGCGCTCAGGCCGGGCTTCTCCTGCACCCCGCGCTGAGTCTTGATGTAGTAACTGATGAACCGATTGAACTGCTCAAGCCCGCGTTCACTGCGCATCATTCGGTCTATTTCTGCGCTGATTTGCTGCACTGTCTGCAACTCGTTGCGCTCTGCCTTGGCCAGCAGTTGCGCGTCCGGAGTGGTGCCTTGATAGGTGTAGGACAATGCGGTTGCGGTCTCATAAGGGGTCAGCTTGTAGACATCGGCCTGCCCCGCGACAACCTGGCCCAACTCCGAGCGATACAGGAAGTTGGGCGACAACAGCAGCGCAGCGATCAGCGCCCGCTCGCCGTGCTCATCCAACACCGCCTGATAACGCGACAGCTCTGACGGGCTCAAATGGCGGCGGAACACTTGATAACCAAGGGCACTGACCTCAAGGGTACCGGCAGTGGATTTGAAGCGTTTTACACGCTCAGGTGCCACCTGCTCGGCGACCGACACCGCCATGTCATACAACTGCTTGATGTCTTCAGCCTGCAACAGCCCTTTGCTGGCTTCACCTGGGAACTTGAAGTCTTTCTCGGATTTATCTGCCGGCAGCTTCTGAGTATTGACCTCCACGCCCAGTATGTCCTTGACACTGGCCGCGTATTCATCGCGCGTCAGCAAGCGCAACTGGCGCTGACCGTGAGCCTCGCTCGGGCTCAGGTAGGGCGCCCACACCACCTCAAACAAATGCTTGCTGATTTCGGTCGCACAGGTGGTGTCGCAATGCCCGGCCACCGGCATGCTCTGGATTTGCCGCACCAACGCATCCTGGCCAGCACTGCTCCATGCCACCGCCATGCGCAGGTTATTGAAGAACTCCACCGCGTGGCATTTGGTGCAGGATTCGGCAAGCACTGTTTCGCCCAATTTCGATTCATGACGGTAACTGATAGGTGTCAGTTGCTCGTCCTGGCTGTCCTCGTTGATACGCAGCGCTACCTGTTCCGGCTGTGGCAGTTCCTGTGGGTAAAAGGGATAGATGACCTCGTAATCCCCATAGTCCAGAAGCTCGGTGACACTTTCGCCCCAAGGCACCTGCACCACTTTGGGCTCGGTGCTCGTAGAGCCCTTGAGCTTGAGTGTGAAATGCCAAGTGGAATCCGTTACCGACGCAGGCTTGGGCGGCGCCAACACCGTGATTTTGATATCCAACTTGATCGGCCGCAGACGGTATTGCATGTTCAACACGTGCTTGTTGTCGTCGGCAGACAAGGTGAGTGAAGTATTGCGCGTCTGCGGAATCCAGTTTTTCACATCATTGAGCCGAACCTGGTAAGTCCCGTAGGGCAAACCCTTGAGGACCAATGCGGCATAACTGTCAGCAGGGTTGAAGGATGCATGGAACTGGCGGGTATTACCGCCCGGCGCAATCAGCGTGCCACTGATCACCTCATTCTCCAACTCAGGTGCCGGTGCGAGCGCCGGCCGCAGGGTCAACTCTGTGTTCGGCAACCCTGCTGGGTCATAACTGACGCGATAGATCACCCCGGCGACGTCATCGGAGATCAGCAGGCTGTTGTCCGGTAGCGCCAGGAAGTCAGCCGGCCGACCAATGCAGGAATCGTCCAGGCAATACACATCGAAACGCAGGGGGTCCTGGATAAACCCGTTGATCAACGGGATCTGATTGACCACTCGCGTTCCGTCCTGGATCGAGACGAGTCGCACATCCATACCCGGCCGCTCGGCCGTGCCCGCCCCATGCACGGCAACCAGCATGTTCTGCGAACGTGTGCGAGCCGGGTAACCACTCCAGAACTTCAGCCCCAGGGGTGCGGTGTTGGTACCCAATTCAAAGGCGGCCGGCACGTAGTCTTTCGGGTCGACCTGCTGCCGGGACTTATCGGAAACAATCGCTCCCTGAACCAAGGGCGGCTGGATCACCGCCGGGTTGCCAAACTCCTCATCGGTGAAACCCGGCGTGCCTTTGCCAAACAGATAGGGCACACCGAAGTGCTGGTTTGGGCCGCTGATGCGGTTGATTTCGTCGGGGTTGGGGTAGCCCTGGCGGTTGTTGTCGGTGAACCAGATTTCACCGGTCTGCGGGTTCCAGTCGAAGCCCACGGAATTACGCACCCCTTTTGCAAGAATCTGCGCTTTACCAGTCACGGTGTCGTAACGCAGCAACGTACCGTAACGCGGGTCAGGCGGGATCATGCACAAGTTGCAAGGAATGCCAACGGCGGTGTACAGGCCGGTGTCGGTGGGATCCAGCGGGTTGAAATGCAAAGGGTGCTTCATATGCCAGAAGCGCGTGCTGGAGCCAGACGCCACGGAAGGCAGAGGAAATGGCGCATCATCGGCGGGGAATTTGAACACCAGTTCAGGCGAAGGATCCTTGTAATGCGCATCGGCATCGCGCAAACGATAGAGACCGCCAGTGGTCGAGTAGTACAAATTACCGTCGCGATAAACCACACCGTGCGGCTCCTCCAACCCGCTGGCAATCACGTAGATGCCGGTGGGTTTGCCGGCATTGTCCAGGGGCAAGGCATAGATCATATCGGCGATTTTCCCGTCATAGACGTAGGATGGAATCGCACTGGAGCCCACATAGAGCACGTCTTTGCCCATCGCCATCTGCCGAGGCTGTATCAGCCCCTGGGCAAACAATTCAATCTTGACCCCTGGCAGGCCGCTGAGCCTGCCCACCTGCACCGGTGGCCGATACTTCAGGGTGACCGCCTGTTCCTCACCCTCCTCTCGCTGGAAGGAAACGATACGTGGTGTGTTCAAGGGCACAAACCCACCAGCGGGGTTCATCACCAGTTGGTAGTCGCAGGCCTTCAGGTTATCGAGGTGAATGGTTTCGCCGGACTTGGCACTGATCGGGATTTCTTCGGCTTTGCAGCGCAATACGCCAGTGACCACCTGATCGGCTCGTGCCACACCCGGCGTTGGCTGGCTGATGGGGCCCCGGCCGCTCAACGTGGTGAAGTTCAAGGTCAGACGGTTACCCTGGTAGCTACCGCACTCACCGAGGTCTTTCCAGGCGTCAGGCCAGATAACGGCGCCGTTGGAGGCGGGCAAGCCAGGGTTGTAGTCGCTCTGCTTGCACCATTGCCAACTGCCGATGGGGGCCTCTTCATCTTTCCAACATTCAAATTGACGACCTACGTTCTGCACTCGGGCGCCCTGCCGATAGATCACGCCCGTCTCATAAGGCGCCTCGGTACAGGCCGCAGCTGATACCTCAAAGCTGAGCAGCGCGAAAACCAAGCCAGGCAAGCCCCAACCACAGCGCGAAACAAGCACACCCCAACCGATCGACATCCTCATGATCACCAGCCTCAATGGCAGGCCAGGCGTATTTCTATCGAAGAAAGACTGCGCAGTTTCACGATCCCGTCAGAAAGCACCCAGCACGAAGTCACGCGCCGCGAACGGCTGACGCAACCCGAAGTACATTCAATTTGGAATGTCTTGCAATGCTATTCCACAGCGAAACTACGACATGGCACGAAGCCAAAGAGACAGGAAAAATCAGACACTCGACTCAACCATCCGTCTGCATCATGCAGCCGTGATGCGTTGCTAAGGCTAAGTTCTAGCCGACAGATATCAACTCGTCAAACCGGAAGACGTACCTGTCGTCATCCGGTTCTCAACTCGCACGGCCGCTGCGCTGTGCAGCGCGCTGTGCGTTCATTTCAGCCTGCTGATCAAAGCCAAAGGTTTTCTGTGGCTGGCCAGTCAGGGCAGCACGCTGCTGTTGGTATTCATCAAATGACAACCCGCGACGACTCAACGCTTCCAACGCCAACTGTTTGGTTTCTTCTGCCGTGTAAGGGCGCATCTCAGGCGATGGGTGAGTCGCGCACCCGGCGAGGACAGAGATGACAAACAGTAACGAAATAGCGAATAGACGGTTCATGGCGGCGGTCCTGCTGAGGAGGTTTCGAGTCAGTGAACACAGGCTACTCCCGCCCCCCTGCCATGAAAAATCAACGCCCGTGATAGTCGCTATCAACCGTTACAGCAGGTTCGATAGCGCGACCCACATATTCATTTTTGTTCTATAAATATTTGAATACATTCATTTACGGAATAAAACCAACCCTTTATAAGTGGCGTCACGTAGCCCGACTGTTCGCCACGCAACGGTCGCCATGGCGACAGCCCTTCAACGAGGTGCCCATGCAGTTGTTGACCCTACCGCCCTCCCCCGCACTCGCGACCTCGATCCGCGCCACCGCTCAGGTCTTTGAAGACCCTAAATCCCAGGCCTTGCTCAACCACATCCAGCAAGTGGCACCCAGCGACGCAAGCGTGTTGATCATCGGCGAAACCGGTACCGGCAAAGAGCTGGTGGCGCGCCATATCCACAACCTCAGCGCGCGGCGCAACCGGCCGTTCGTGGCGGTGAACTGCGGGGCATTCTCCGAATCCCTGGTGGAAGCCGAGCTGTTCGGCCATGACAAAGGTGCCTTTACCGGTGCCCTGAGCGCCAAGGCCGGCTGGTTCGAAGAGGCTGACGGCGGTACCTTGTTCCTCGATGAGATCGGCGATCTGCCAATAGCAATCCAGGTCAAACTGTTGCGGGTGTTGCAGGAGCGTGAAGTCGTACGCCTGGGCTCGCGCAAAAGCATTGCGATTGATGTGCGCGTGCTCGCCGCGACCAACGTACAACTGGAAAAGGCCATCAACGCCGGGCATTTCCGCGAAGACCTCTACTACCGTCTCGGCGTGGTCGGCCTGGAACTCAGCCCACTGCGCGAGCGCCCTGGCGATATCCTGCCGCTGACCTGGCACTTTATCGAAGTCTACAGTCGGCGCCTGGGCTACGGCCCCATCACCATCAGCCGTGAGGCCGAGCACAAGCTCAAGAGCTACAGCTGGCCAGGCAACATCCGCGAATTGGAAAACGTCATCCATCACACCCTACTGATCTGCCGCAAAGGCGTGATAGGGCAAGACGATTTGCGCCTGTCGAACAGGCGTATCGAGCGCCAGGACGACAACCCGCACCACATTGGTAACAGCGCCGAAGCCTTGCTGGCGCGGGCGTTTCAAACGCTGTTCGAGGAACAGACCGGCGCCCTGCATGAAAAGGTCGAAGACGCACTCTTACGTGCGGCCTACCGCTTCAGCCATTACAACCAGGTGCATACCGCCAACCTGCTGGGCCTGAGCCGCAACGTCACGCGCTCGCGCTTGATCAAGCTCGGCGAGCTGGCGGTGAACAAACGTCGACCTGGCGAAAACGTGCAGGGCGGGCGGATGCTGCATTTATCCATTTAGGCGACAGTGCAGCGCGTTGTCATGGCTGCGCTCGAAGCTTTGCAGCACCTGGAACGAACCGAAGGTCACCGCCGTTGCCTGGTGGGCGCGAATCAGCGTCCAGAAATCTTCGCCGCGCTGCTCGAAGAACTTGAACGCCGCCTCGCCATCTGCGCGCGATTGCCATTGCAAGTAATTGAGCACCCGCCGGCCGTCCTCGCTGACCTGCACGCTGGCACTCAGAAAACCATCGTGGCCCTCGGCCAGTCGTTCGCTTTGAGTGGACAAGGCCGCCACCAGGGCATCTTGCTGCTGGGGGTTGATCTGAAACTCGATCAATTGAGTGAAGCCGCGACACTTCTCCGATACCTGCATGAATACTCCCCTCTCTTTGTAGGCAGAATCTTGCGATTCGATGCCATGCAGGGTAAAACCTCTAGTTAAGTCGAGGTCAAGCACTGTTTGGGAGATGTTCATGCTCAATAAGGAACTCAGCGTCGGGCAGCTCGCTGCTCGCAGCGGCGTAGCGGTTACTGCCCTGCACTTCTACGAGGCAAAAGGGCTGATCAAGAGCAATCGCAATGCAGGTAACCAGCGGCGTTATCCACGGGATGTATTGCGGCGCGTAGTGGTGATCAAGATCGCCCAGCGCCTGGGCATTCCGCTGGCTACCATTGGCGAGGCGTTACGCACCTTGCCCGATGAGCGCGCACCCAATGTTCACGACTGGGAGCGCCTATCGGCGTTGTGGCGTGAAGATCTGGATGAGCGCATCAACAAACTGGTGCTGCTGCGCGACAAGCTCAATGGCTGCATCGGTTGCGGATGCTTATCGATGGAGGCGTGCCCGTTGCGCAATCAGGACGATAAGCTCGCTGAGTATGGGCCGGGCGCCCAACTGCTGGAGCCCACCACACCGTCTCGATAAAAGCACCTCGTCGGTTGCCCGCAGGCCACGCATTACGTGGCCTATAGTGAAATGTTCATACCTCGACTCAGGGAGAATGTCATGAACGTTAAAGCTATTCCCGACGGTTATCACAGCCTCACACCTTATATGGGCATCGACAAAGCGGGCGAGGCCATCGAGTTCTACAAAAAAGCCTTTGGCGCCACGCAAGTCATGCGCCTGGACATGCCCGACGGCAGGGTGGGTCATGCCGAACTGCGGATTGGTGATTCGTCGCTGATGCTCGGTACGCCCTGCGATCAAATGGCCCTGCGCAATCCGGATGAGCACACCAGCATTGGTCTGCATCTGTATGTGGAAGATGTGGACGCACAATTTCAACGAGCGGTTGATGCCGGCGCCACTGTGGTGTCCGAGCCGAAGGATCAGTTTTATGGCGACCGCTCTGCGAGCGTGAAAGACCCGTTCGGTCATCTCTGGTTCCTGGCCACACACAAGGAAGACCTCACCGAGCAGCAGATCCGCCAGCGCGCCATGGAGTTGTTCAAGCAAGGCTGATAGTTGCAACGCAATACACCTCCCACGTGGGAGCTGGCTTGCCTGCGGTGCAGACGACTCGGTCCATGCGTTGAATCGGGCAACGCCATCGCAGGCAAGCCAGTTCCCACAGGGTTACGCCATACACCCTGAATGCAATCCTGAAACATTTTCTTTCATATACGCCTTAGGGATTTCTCATTCTCATCCGTCTTAACTTAGATACAGCCTGTCGCGTCAGCAAAAGCTACGACTGGCCTTTTCCGGGCCTCTATCGCCCCCTCCGTTCAAGACCCTCATTCATATGTCGAAGAAGTCACGCTCCAAACTCTGGTTTCTCGTCCATAGCTGGCTGGCGTTGCCCATCTGGTTCTTTGTGCTGATCGTCTGCGTCACCGGCACGCTGGCCGTGGTGAGCCAGGAAATCGTGTGGCTGGCCAACCCGGATATCCGCGCCAGCAAGCCGTCGGATGAAGCCCAGCCGTTGAGCTTTGACCAAGTGATAGCGGCCATCAAGCGCGATGAACCCAAGGCTATCGTCCAGTCCATTATCCGCCCGGATGAGTCGCACTTCGCTCTAAGCGTCGGCCTCAGCTACCCGGATGGGCGCTCCGTGGAGGTGTATGCCAACCCCTACACCGGCGCGATCCAGGGCATCAGCCCCTCGTTCAATTTCCAGCAATTCACCCGCGCCCTGCATGGCTGGTGGCTGGTGCCGTTCACCAATGGGTACAGTTGGGGCTGGTACCTGGTGTCCGCGTTGGGCTTGCCGCTGCTCGCCTCGTTGGTCACCGGCCTGGTGGTGTACAAGCGCTTCTGGAAAGGCTTCCTGCGCCCTACCCTGC
The DNA here is from genome assembly GCF_059419065.1 of Pseudomonas sp. GW821-FHT07B01. Classification (NCBI taxonomy): domain Bacteria; kingdom Pseudomonadati; phylum Pseudomonadota; class Gammaproteobacteria; order Pseudomonadales; family Pseudomonadaceae; genus Pseudomonas; species Pseudomonas sp. GW821-FHT07B01. Next base: position 16,060 of record NZ_JBWKRA010000037.1, read on the forward strand.
GCATCCGCCATGGCGCGCGAATCTTCTGGGGCGACTTTCACCGCCTGAGCGGCATCTGGTCGATCTGGTTTATCGCGGTCATTTCTATCACCGGCACCTGGTTCCTGATCGAGGCCGTCCTGGGCGATAACCAGATATCCATTTCCAGTGAACCCATCGTGCCAGTGATCGCACGGGATAAGGTGCCGCTGTCGGCGCCGGGCGTGCCGGCACCGATGATCCCCATCGACAAGGCGATCGACATCGCCGCCGAGCGAATCCCCGGCCTGGACGCCAGCTTTGTGTTCATGCCAAGCAACGCCTACAGCCACCTGCAGATCGGCGGGCGTGGCTGGTACCCGTTGATGTTCCAGACCGCACAGCTGAACCCCTATGACGGTGAAATCGCGGTCTCCAACCTGTTGTCCGACCGTACCCCGCTGGAATTCGTCACCGAGTCGATGCGTCCACTGCACACCGGGGATTTTGGCGGTTTGTGGATCAAGCTGATCTGGGCATTCTTCGGCCTGGTGCTGAGCATGATGGTATTGAGCGGCTTGCTGATTTGGACCAAGCGCACCGCCCTGGCCACCCTCAACGCCCTCAAGCGCGAGGCCAAGACGCAACGTCAGCACGCGCCCATCCCGGCCATGCACGCCGACACCTCGGAGGCCCAGCGATGAGCAAGGTCGCAACCGTCCCCCTGTCCCCGCTGCGCGCCTTTTGGCTGAAATGGCGTTTCCATATCAACATCCTGCTGTTGCTGGTGCCGCTGGGGTTCATGCCCAAATACTTTGCCGACGCCGCGTTGTTTCGCGGGGATACCGGCATCGGCGAGCGCGTGGCCGGGCAGGTGCAAGTCGGCCCCTGGAGCCTGACGCTGGCCGAGTTTCGCAACGAAGGCCCGAGCCCGAACCCGGCTGGCCCGATGAAGTTCTTCAACGCTGCCCTGTGCGATACCTGCGCCGAGCAGGTCAAGGCCACTTACCTGCGTATCGGCAAACCTCGCAGCCTGCGCGCCGCCGGAGTGATCTTCTTCGGCACGCCGTACCGTATGGGCGCCGCCCTGCCGATCCCCGAACGCACCCCGGCGGACGCCGAAATATGGGTGACCATGGAAGGGTGGGACGGCAGCATGCACCAGGGTTCCATCCCGCTGAGCCAGGCCTCGCCTGCCACCATTGCCTGGCTGAACAAGCAAGGAGTCAAACCATGACGTTCAAGCGCTTCACCCGCGCCGCGCTGTTGCTGTGCGCCGGCCTGAGCACCACCGCCTTCGCCCACAACCCGATGTGCGAATGCAAGGAAATCCCCGGCGAGCAGATCCAGTGCAAAGGCGGCTTCTCCGACGGCAGTGGCGCCCCCGGCGTAACCCTGGATGTGATCGGCTACGACGAAACCATCCTGGTGCCGGGCAAGCTCGGCGAAGATTCGACCCTGACCTTCAAGAAGCCCGCCGCCGAGTTCTACGTGCTGTTCGATGCCGGCCCCGGCCACGTGGTGGAAATCGACCAAGCGGATATCCCGTCGCAATGAGTACCACACAGGTTGTACGCCCCGCGGGCGCGGGCCATGAAACCCTTTATGTGTTGCTGTTGTGCCTGATCATCCTCGCGGTGGCGGGCACGGTCGTGGCGCTGCACGGGGAAACCCAGGAAGTCGCGGCAGTGCCCAGCCACCAGTTGGACGCCCGCCGCGACCTGAGCGCCGCCGAGCAAGGCATCTACGCCGACCTGCGGGTGACCCTGGATGAAATCCACCTGTTGCAGCAGGAACACAGCGCCCTGCCGACGCCTGAGCAACTGGCCGAAGAAGGCTTCGCGCCCTTTGCCCAGGATGCCAGTTCGGTCAGCCGTGGCGGCCATCGCTGGCAGCTGCTGGCACCCGCCGCCTACCTGGGCTTGAGCCAGGCGCCGGCTACCAGCGGTTCGCTGCTGATGCGCGTGCAAGGCAGTGAGCCGGATATCTGGCTCAACCGCAGCGCCAACCTTGCCGCCCCTTCCGACCTCACTGACCAGGCGCTGATCGCGGCCGGCTGGCAGCAGGTGGTCGCGCAATTCGATGCTGGCGTCACCCGCCAGCACCGTCACTGAACGAGAAGACCGATAGCCCATGTCCATGTCATCGCCCCTGTTGCGCCTTTTACTGGTTGGCCTGTTCAGCCTGATGCTCACCCCCCTTGCCAATGCCGAGGCGGCCAAGCGCCTGCGTATCGGCATTACCTTGCACCCCTATTACAGCTACGTGGCCAATATCGTGGGCGACAAGGCCGAGGTGGTGCCGCTGATTCCCGCCGGTTTCAACCCGCACGCCTACGAGCCGCGCGCCGAAGACATCAAGCGCATCGGCACCCTGGATGTGATCGTACTCAACGGCGTCGGCCATGACGACTTCGCCGACCGCATGATCGCCACCAGCGAGCGCCCGGACATCCCGGTGATCGAAGCCAACGCCAACGTGCCGCTGCTCGCCGCTACAGGTAACGCGGCACGCGGTGCGGGCAAGGTGGTCAACCCGCACACCTTCCTGTCGATCAGCGCGTCGATTGCCCAGGTCAATAACATTGCCCGTGAGTTGGGCAAGCTCGACCCGGACAACGCCAAAACCTACACCCAGAACGCTCGCGCCTACGGCAAGCGCTTGCGCCAGATGCGCGCCGACGCCCTGGCCAAGCTGACCAGCGCGCCCAACCCCGACCTGCGTGTCGCCACCGTACACGCGGCCTACGACTACCTGTTGCGCGAGTTTGGCCTGGAAGTCACCGCCGTGGTCGAGCCGGCCCACGGTATTGAGCCAAGCCCCAGCCAGCTGAAAAAGACCATCGATGAACTGCGTGCTCTGGATGTGAAAGTGATCTTCTCGGAGATGGATTTCCCGTCCACCTACGTCGATACCATCCAGCGTGAATCCGGGGTCAAGCTGTACCCGCTGTCGCATATTTCCTACGGCGAATACAGCGCAGAGAAGTACGAAGTGGAGATGACCGGCAACCTCAACACCGTGGTACGGGCGATTCAGGAGTCGGGAGCATGACCGCCGCGCAGCAACTGAACGCCGTCAACGTCGGCCCCACCCTGAACTTCGACCAGGTCGCGCTGACCCTGGGGCGCACCGTAATCCTCGATGGCGTGAGTTTCCAGGTACAACCGGGCAGCATCCACGCACTGGTAGGTCCCAACGGCGGCGGTAAAAGCTCGCTGATCAAGACCCTGCTGGGGCAGACGCCGCACCAGGGGCGTTTGAGCCTGGAATGGCCAACCACACCCGGCACCATCGGTTACGTGCCCCAGGCGCTGGAATTTGACCGCGGCTTGCCGATGACCGTGGACGATTTCATGGCTGCCATGTGCCAGCGTCGCCCGGCGTTTCTGGGCCTTTCCAGGCATTACGCAGCAGCGATTGGCGATGCCCTCGAGCGCGTTGGCATGCAAGACAAGCGCAAGCGCCGCATGGGCGCGTTGTCCGGCGGTGAGCGCCAGCGCGTACTGCTGGCCCAGGGGCTGATTCCGGCGCCGCAGTTGCTGGTGCTGGATGAGCCGATGTCGGCCCTCGACGAGGCGGGTATCCAGGTGTTCGAACGGCTATTGAACGACTGGCGCCTGGCAGGGATTACGGTGCTGTGGATCGAGCACGACCTGGAGGCCGTGGGCCGCCTGGCCGACCGCGTCACCGGTCTGAACCGCCGCGTGCTGTTCGACGCCACACCGAAAGAGGCGCTGACCCCGGACCGCCTGCTCACTCTGTTCTCCACCCACCCTCGGAGCCCGGCACCATGAGTTATGAAGCCTTTCGCTTGATGGTCCAGGGCTGGGCCTCTGCCGGTTACCTGCCCGAAGCCCTGGCCTACGGGTTTGTGGTCAACGCCCTGCTCGCCGGCTTGTTGATCGGCCCGGTACTCGGCGGCCTGGGTACGCTGGTGGTGGTCAAGCGCTTTGCGTTTTTCTCCGAAGCGGTCGGCCATGCCGCGCTGACCGGCGTGGCCGTGGGCATTCTGCTGGGCGAATCCTATACCGGGCCTTATGGCAGCCTGTTTGGCTACTGCCTGCTGTTCGGCATCCTGCTCAATTACCTGCGTAACCGCACCGGCCTGGCGCCCGATACCTTGATCGGCGTATTCCTGTCCGTGTCCCTGGCACTGGGGGCAAGCCTGCTGCTGATCCTGGCCGGCAAGATCAACGTGCACATTCTCGAGAACGTGCTGTTTGGCTCGGTGCTGACGGTCAACGGCAACGATCTGCTGGTACTGGCCATTGTCGGCTCGCTGGTGATGGCCCTGGCATTGCCGTTGTACAACCGCATCATGCTGGCCAGTTTCAACCCGCAATTGGCGGCAGTGCGCGGGGTGGCGGTGAAAAGCCTGGACTACCTGTTCGTGATCCTGGTGACCCTGATCACCGTGGCCGCGGTCAAGGTCATAGGCGCAATCCTGGTCGGCGCCTTGCTGGTGATTCCTGCCGCTGCGGCGCGCCTGTTGAGCCAGTCACTCAAAGGGTTTTTCTGGATCTCAGTGTTGATCGCTACCGTCAGCACCCTGTGCGGCATCCTGCTGCCGATCATCTTCGACCTGCCCATCCCATCCGGCGCCGCCATCATTCTGGTTGCCGGTATCGCCTTCGCCTTCGCCGCCATCGCCCGTGGCGTTGTGCCCAGCCTCAAAGGGAATCTTGGATAATGCGCCCTGTCTTTCGCCCACTGGCCCTGGCCATCGCTTGCTTGATGAGTACGTCGGCACTGGCCGTCGACGGTTTCGACGCCAAGGACTTCAAAGTCAACCAGGGCCTCGGTCACGCAGCCCTGACCAAGACCAAGCCGCCGGTCAAGGTGCTGGCGTCGCTGTCGATTACCTACGGCTTGGCCGAGGCGCTGCTCACAGGCACCAACGTAGCGCTTGAACGCGCCGCACCGGCCAATCTGCCGGGTTCGCGGCAGGTGTCCTACTTCACCGGCCGCGGTGCTGCGGCATTGAACAAGTTGGCGCTGGACGCCGACGCGGCCATCGGCCTGCGCTCGCTGTGGGCCGATGACCCGCTGTACCCCGTGGCGCGGCGCAGCAATATCCGTATCGTCGAGGTCGATGCCGCACGCCCGGTGGACGGGGGCTTGCCGGGTATCGCAGTACAACCGGGTGTCACCGATGGCTTGAACAGCCAACCCTGGCAATCGAGCAACAATATGGGGCGCATGGCCGACGTGATGGCCGCCGACCTGAGCCGCCTGGCGCCGGCTGCCAAACCCAGGATCGACGCTAACCTGGCCGCGCTCAAACAGCGTTTACTCAAGCTCACCGCCGACAGCGAGGCGCGCTTGGCCAAGGCCGACAACCTGAGTGTGCTCAGCTTGAGCGATCACTTCGCGTACCTGGTCAGCAGCCTGAACCTGGAAGTGCTCGGCACCGATGCACGGCCCGATGCCGAGTGGACGCCCGAGGCGCTGCAAAAACTCAGCAGCACGTTGAAGGACAACGATGTGGCCGTGGTGCTGCATCACCGTCAACCCAGCGATGCAGTCAAAACCGCCGTCACTGCCGGCGGCTCCAGACTATTGGTGTTGAATGTGGACGGCGCCGACCCGGTGACGGAGTTGGAAACCAATGTGGACCAAGTGATCAAGGCACTTACGCCCTGAAAACCCATCGATCGGGCATGCCTGGCTTGGTTCAACTGTGGAAGCGGGCTTGCTCGCGAATGCAATGTACCAGCCGCTGCATTAGCTGACTGTCCCACCGCATTCGCGAGCAAGCCCTAATGCCAGTCAGTTAAGACAGAATCGGTAACTGTGGCGAGGGAGCTTGCTCCCGCTGGGGCGCGAAGCGGCCCCAAAAATGGGACTGCTACGCAGTCCAGCGGGAGCAAGCTCCCTCGCCACAAGTCACTGGTTGTCTGCTCTAGCTCTTAACTGACTGGCATTAGAGCAAGCCCGCTCCCACATGGGGTCTGCGTTGTGTCATTCAGTCCGAGGCAGCGCTACACCACATCCACACCCACATGAATCGCATCATGCCGCCAAAACTCCAGGTCACAGTCGATCAGGCGTTGATGCTGGTCGTAATTGACCCGGGCGATGCGCAAGCCCGGGCTGCCTACCGAGACGCGCAGCGCAGCGGCCGCTTCCACCGGCAGTGAGGTCGGCACAATCTCGAAACGCACCCGCCCGTAGTGCAAGTCATATTTGCTGGCATACAGCTCAGTCATCGACTGATTCAAATCACACGCCAGGATCCCTGGAAAATACTGCGGGTTCAGATAGTGCTCCACGTACAACACCAGGCGCCCGTCAATCCTGCGCCCCCGGCAAATCTGGATCACGCTCGACAACGCAGGCAACTGCAACCACGCGCACACCGCCGCCGACGCCGGCTGCAAGCGTGCGGAAATGACCTGCGTGGAAGCCTCACGCCCCTGGTCGCTGACCATCGCGTGAAAATGGCTGCGCTGCATCAGGTTATAGGCCAGCCGTGGCGGCGAGACGAACCAGCCCCGACGCTCTTCGCGGTAAATCTGCCCTTGGGCCTCAAGTTGTAACAAGGCTTCCCGCACGGTAATCCGAGTGGTACCAAACAACTCGCTGAGCTTGCGTTCGGCGGGCAGTTTGCTGGCTGGCGGCAACAAGCCATGGTCGATCTGCTCCTGCAGCGCTAGGCCGATGGAAGTTACCGCCTTGATTGCCTCATCACGCATCAACGTTACCTATCTGGACTAGACCAGCACCGTTCAGGTGCACAAAACGCGCTCTATCTGGGCTTTTGCTGCTGTGTGCCAGCCTAGGCACTCCACATGACCGACAGATGACAAAGGCTGTCGACTGCCTCAACCACCCCCTGCAATACATCGGCCAAGTCTAGGGCCTACGGGCACTTGGGCATGGTCTACGCTAAGTCGGAGCTGAGCGACATCAGCGCTTCAAAAACGACACCGACATGAAACTGTCATCCAGGGGGCCTAGATTGGCTCAGGTATTGCTGACCTAGACCAAACCACCGCTAACGTTCAGATAAAACGCCGCGTTGAAAACGCCCAAAGGAGCTTCGGATGAAACAGCTTTTCCTGGCATCACTGTTAGGCTCGACCATTGCCATGTGCACCGCCGCCATGGCTGCTGATACCGATCTAAAAACCTTGGAAGCCGCCGCCAAAGCGGAAGGCGCCGTCAACAGCGTCGGCATGCCCGATGACTGGGCCAACTGGAAAGGCACCTGGGAAGACCTGGCCAAAACCTACGGCCTCAAGCACATCGACACCGACATGAGCTCGGCCCAGGAAATCGCCAAGTTCAAAGCCGAAAAAGATAACGCCAGCGCCGATATCGGTGACGTGGGCGCAGCCTTCGGCCCGATTGCGGTGAAACAGGAAGTCACCCAGCCGTACAAACCGTCCACCTGGGCACAGGTGCCGGATTGGGCGAAAGACAAGGACGGTCACTGGGCCCTGGCCTACACCGGCACCATCGCCTTTATCGTCAACAAGAAGCTGCTGCACGGCTCCGAAGTGCCCACCACCTGGGCTGACCTGCAAACCGGTAAATACAAGGTCTCGGTGGGTGACGTGAGCACCGCCGCCCAGGCTTCGAACGCAGTACTCGCCGCAGCCATCGCCAACAAAGGCGACGAGAAAAACATCGCGCCGGGCCTGCAATTCTTCACCAAGATCGCCCAGCAAGGTCGCCTCTCGCTGTCCAACCCGACCATCGCCACCATGGAAAAAGGCGAAGTCGAAGTGGGCCTCGTCTGGGACTTCAACGGCCTGAGCTACAAGGCCAAGATGGCCAACCCCGATGACTACGTGGTGCTGATCCCCTCGGATGGCTCGGTGAAATCCGGCTACACCACCATCATCAACAAATACGCCAAGCACCCGAACGCCGCCAAGCTCACCCGCGAATACATCTTCAGCGATGCCGGCCAGCTCAACCTGGCACGCGGCAATGCGCGTCCGATCCGGGCTGAAACCGACTTGAAACTGCCGGCAGATGTTGCCAAAAACCTGATCCCGGGCGAGCAGTACACCAAGGCCAACCCGCAGCCGATCAAGGATGCCGATGCGTGGGAAGCGACGTCCAAGAAGCTGCCACAGATGTGGAACGAGCAAGTCATCGTAGAAATGAAGTAATCGGTCTCTCTGATCCAAAGGCGGTCAGTGTGGGAGCTGGCTTGCTGTGGCGAGGGAGCTTGCTCCCGCTCGACAGCGTAGCTGGAGCCGGCTTTTTGGGGGTGCTCCGCACCCCAGCGCAAGCAAAGTTGCTCGCCACAACAAGCCAGCTCCCACATTTGATCCCATCCCAAGTTGATACTGAGCCATACCCTCTGTTGCGGAGCCCCAGCCCCCATGAAGCACACTGTCATCCTTGTGGTGCTCGACGGCCTCAACTTCGAGGTTGCCCGGTACGCCATGGGGCACTTGCAGGCCTATGTCGGCGCAGGACGCGCAGCCCTCTACACACTGGAATGTGAACTGCCTGCCCTGTCCCGCCCGTTGTATGAATGCATCCTCACCGGCGTGCCGCCGATCCAAAGCGGTGTCGTGCACAACAACGTCTCGCGCCTGTCCACCCAGCGCAGCATTTTCCATTACGCCACCGACGCCGGCTTGAGCACCGCGGCGGCGGCTTACCACTGGGTCAGCGAGTTGTATAACCGCACGCCCTTTCTCGCCGCCCGCGATCGTCACACCGACGACAAGGCGCTGGCGATCCAGCACGGGCATTTCTACTGGAATGACCACTACCCCGATTCCCACCTGTTCGCCGACGCCGAAAGCCTGCGGCTCAAGCACGCGCCAAACTTTTTGCTGGTGCACCCGATGAACATCGACGACGCCGGCCACAAGCATGGCCTCGACACCTCGCAATACCGCAACAGCGCACGCTCGGCTGACATTATCCTGGCCGACTACCTGCAAGGCTGGCTCGATGCCGGTTACCAGATACTGGTCACCGCCGACCATGGCATGAACAACGACCGCTCCCATAACGGTCTGTTGCGCGAAGAACGGGAAGTGCCACTGTTTGTCATCGGTGACGCCTTCAGCCTGGACACCGACGCCGTGCCTAAACAGACCGACCTGTGCGGCACCGTCTGCGAACTGCTCGGCGTGCCCCACGACAAACCTGTGTGCCGGGAGCTGCTCAAGTGAATGCACTGACCCGCGGCAAATGGCTGGCCCTGTTATGCCTGCTGCCCTTCGCACTGTTCTTTATCGTGTTCGAGATCGCACCGCTGGTGTGGGTGCTGATCAGCAGCCTGCAAACCGAAGAGGCCGGCTGGAGCCTGGAAAACTTCACCCGCATCTTCACCTCGAAGTTCTACCGGCAGGCCATCCAGTTCAGCCTGGAGATCAGTTTCTACTCCAGCATCTTCGGCATCATCATCGCCACTCTGGGCAGCTACTCGCTGCGCCGGGTGGATTCGCCGCTGCGCAACTTCGTCACCGCGTTCGCCAACATGACCAGCAACTTCGCCGGAGTCCCGCTGGCCTTCGCGTTCATCATCCTGCTGGGGTTCAACGGCAGCATCACCCTCATGCTCAAGCAGGCCGGGATCATCGAGGACTTCAACCTGTACTCGAAAACCGGCTTGATCATCCTCTATACCTACTTCCAGATTCCCCTCGGCGTACTGCTGCTCTACCCGGCCTTTGACGCATTGCGCGAAGACTGGCGTGAATCGGCCGCCCTGCTAGGTGCGAATGGCTGGCAGTTCTGGCGACATATCGGCCTGCCGGTGCTCACCCCGGCCCTGCTCGGAACCTTTGTGATCCTGCTGGCCAATGCTCTCGGCGCCTACGCCACGGTCTATGCGCTTACTACCGGCAACTTCAACGTGCTGCCGATTCGCATTGCCGGCCTGGTCTCCGGCGATGTGTCGCTGGACCCGAACATGGCCAGCGCCCTGGCCGTGGTGCTGGTGGCGCTGATGACCGTGGTCACGGTGGTGCATCAACTGCTGCTCAAGAGGAGCTACCATGTCTCGCGCTGAAGCCGGTACGGCCTCCCTCTACCATCGGGTGGTGGTGTACCTGTTGTTCCTGATCCTGGTGCTGCCGCTGGTGGGCACTTTTGTCTACTCGATTTCCAGCAGTTGGTCGGCAACCATCCTGCCCGCCGGCTTCAGCGTGAAATGGTATGTACAGCTGTGGAGCGACCCGCGCTTTCTGATGGCCTTCGGGCAATCGTTGCTGGTATGCGTGGGCGCACTTATCCTCTCGGTGGTGTTGATCTTGCCGCTGCTGTTCGTGGTGCATTACCACTTTCCCAAGCTCGACGCGCTGATGAACATCCTGATCCTGCTGCCCTTTGCGGTGCCGCCGGTGGTGTCCTCGGTAGGCTTGCTGCAACTGTACGGTTCCGGGCCGCTGGCGATGGTGGGCACGCCGTGGATCTTGATCGGCTGCTACTTCACCGTCGCGCTGCCGTTCATGTACCGCGCGATCACCAACAACCTGCAAGCCATCAACCTGCGCGACCTGATGGACGCTTCGCAACTGCTCGGCGCCAGCACCTGGCAGGCCGCGATCCTGGTGGTGCTGCCCAACCTGCGCAAGGGCCTGATGGTGGCGCTGCTGTTGTCGTTCTCGTTCCTGTTCGGCGAGTTCGTGTTCGCCAACATCCTCGTCGGCACCCGCTACGAAACCCTGCAGGTGTACCTCAACAACATGCGCAACAGCAGTGGTCATTTCACCAGTGCCGTGGTGATCTCCTATTTCTTCTTCGTGCTGGTACTGACCTGGGCCGCCACTCTCTTGAACAAGGACAAAAGCCAATGAGCTTCGTCAGCGTCCAACACCTGCAAAAAGGCTACGCCGGCACCCCGGTGTTCAGCGATATCAATTGCGAGGTCGCCAAAGGCGAGTTCGTCACCCTGCTCGGCCCGTCCGGTTGCGGCAAATCCACTTTGCTGCGCTGCATCGCCGGGCTTACGCCGGTGGACAGTGGCCAGATCCTCCTGGATGGCCAGGACATCGTGCCCCTGAGCCCACAGAAGCGCCAGATCGGCATGGTGTTCCAGAGCTACGCGTTGTTCCCCAACATGACTGTGGAACAGAACGTTGCCTTCGGCCTGCGCATGCAAAAGGTCAATGCCGACGACAGCCACAAGCGCGTGCAAGAGGTGCTGCAACTGGTGGAGCTCAAGGACCTGGCCGGCCGCTATCCGCACCAAATGTCCGGTGGCCAGTGCCAGCGCGTCGCCCTCGCCCGCTCACTGGTGACCCGCCCGCGCCTGCTGCTGCTGGATGAACCGCTGTCGGCATTGGATGCACGTATTCGCAAGCACTTGCGCGAGCAGATCCGCCAGATCCAGCGCGAGCTGGGGCTGACCACGATCTTCGTGACCCATGACCAGGAAGAAGCCCTGACCATGTCCGACCGCATCTTCTTGATGAACCAGGGCAAGATCGTGCAGAGCGGCGATGCCGAAACCCTCTATACCGCGCCGGTGGATGTGTTCGCTGCTGGGTTTATCGGCAACTACAACCTGCTCGATGCCGACAAGGCCAGCCAACTGCTGCAGCGACCGATCAGCGGGCGCATCGCGATTCGCCCCGAGGCCATCGAGTTGAGCCGCAGCGGCGAGCTCGATGCGTTGGTGCGTAGCCACAGCCTGCTGGGTAACGTGATTCGCTACCGCATCGAAGCCCGTGGTGTCGAGCTGGTGGTGGACGTGCTCAATCGTTCGGCCGACGACCTGCATCCGGACGGCCAACGCCTGGCACTTTCCATCGACCCCAGCGCACTGTGTGAAGTAGCCTGACAGGCAGCGACCTATTGAGAGAGAGCATCACCGATGGCATTGGTAATTTTTGATCTGGACGACACCTTGATCCACGGCGACTGCGCCACGCTGTGGAGCGAACAGATGGGCCGCCTCGGCTGGGTAGACCCTGAGTCATTCATGCGCAGGAACAACGAGCTGATGGATGCCTACAGCCAGGGCAAGCTGTTGATGGAAGATTTCATGGATTTCAGCCTGGAGCCGATGATCGGCCGTACCCCGGAAGAAATCGAGCATCTGGTGGAGCCGTGGGTCGAGGACGTGATCGAGCCGCTGATCTACAGCGACGCCACCAAGACCATCGCCCGCCACCGCGCGAACGGTGACCGGATCCTGGTGATTTCCGCTTCGGGCACTCACCTGGTCACGCCGATTGCTGCGCGTATCGGTATCGAGGAAGTGCTGGGGATTAACCTGAGCGTCAGCCATGGGGTATACGACGGCAAGACAGAGGGTGTACTGACTTACCGTGAAGGCAAGATCACGCGGTTGCTGGAATGGCTGGAGCAGGAAGGCGAAACCCTTGAAGGTGCCTATTTCTATTCGGACTCGCGCAATGATTTACCGCTGCTGCTCAAGGTGGATCACCCGCAGGTAGTGAACCCGGACCCGGTGTTGCGCGCCCATGCCGAACAGGCCGGCTGGCCGATCCACCACTGGACCTGAATCAATAGACATCAACCTGTGGGAGCTGGCTCGCCTGCGATAGCGGTGCAACAGTGAAGAATTCTTCATCTGGCGCACCGCTATCGCAGGCAAGCCAGCTCCCACACTGACTGCATTTCAATCTAGGATTCGGTCAGGCTATTGGCAATATGGACTACACCGGACGTAGGACGAGGTTGTTCTAGCCCCCCACATCACCGTCAACGCCTTGCAATGCTTTCACAGTGCCTCCATAGTGAGTCTGGACTGAGCCCGGTGCTGTAGCGCCGGGCTTTTTGCATTATGCGACCGGACCATATGGAACCGGCTCCCTCAAAGACGGCCTAATATGCGTTATCAATTGCCCCCGCGTCGAATCAGCATGAAGCATCTGTTCCCCAGCACCGCCCTCGCTTTTTTCATTGGTCTCGGCTTCGCGTCGATGTCGACCAATACGTTCGCAGCCAATAGCTGGGACAACCTTCAGCCTGATCGCGATGAGGTGATTGCCAGCCTTAACGTCGTCGAGTTGCTCAAGCGCCATCACTACAGCAAGCCGCCGCTGGACGACGCTCGCTCGGTGATCATCTACGACAGCTACCTCAAGCTGCTGGACCCCTCGCGCAGCTACTTCCTGGCCAGCGATATCGCTGAGTTCGACAAGTGGAAGACCCAATTCGACGACTTCCTCAAGAGCGGCGACCTGCAACCCGGCTTCACCATCTACAAGCGTTACCTGGACCGCGTCAAAGCGCGTCTGGACTTCGCGTTGGGTGAGCTGAACAAGGGCGTCGACAAACTCGATTTCACCCAGAAAGAAACCCTTCTGGTAGACCGCAAGGACGCCCCTTGGCTGACCAGCACCGCAGCCCTGGACGACCTGTGGCGCAAACGCGTCAAGGACGAAGTGCTGCGCTTGAAGATCGCCGGCAAAGAGCCCAAGGCCATTCAAGAACTGCTGACCAAGCGCTACAAAAACCAGCTGGCACGCCTGGACCAGACCCGTGCCGAGGATATCTTCCAGGCCTACATCAACACCTTTGCGATGTCCTACGACCCGCACACCAATTATCTGTCGCCAGATAACGCGGAAAATTTCGATATCAATATGAGTCTGTCCCTGGAAGGCATCGGTGCCGTCCTGCAAAGCGACAATGACCAGGTGAAGATCGTACGTTTGGTGCCGGCAGGCCCTGCTGACAAAACCAAGCAAGTGGCACCGGCCGACAAGATCATCGGCGTGGCCCAGGCCGACAAAGAGATGGTCGATGTGGTCGGCTGGCGCCTGGACGAAGTGGTCAAGCTGATCCGTGGGCCTAAAGGCAGCGTGGTGCGCCTGGAAGTGATTCCGCACACCAATGCACCGAACGACCAGACCAGCAAGATCGTGTCCATCACCCGTGAAGCGGTGAAGCTCGAAGACCAGGCCGTGCAGAAGAAAGTCCTCAACCTCAAGCAGGATGGCAAGGACTACAAGCTGGGCGTGATCGAAATCCCGGCATTCTATCTGGACTTCAAGGCGTTCCGTGCCGGTGATCCGGACTACAAGTCCACCACCCGCGACGTGAAGAAAATCCTGACAGAACTGCAGAAAGAGAAAGTCGACGGCGTGGTCATTGACCTGCGCAACAACGGCGGCGGCTCCCTGCAGGAAGCCACCGAGCTGACCAGCCTGTTTATCGACAAGGGCCCGACCGTATTGGTACGCAACGCTGACGGCCGTGTCGACGTGCTCGAAGACGAGAACCCGGGGGCCTTCTACAAAGGGCCGATGGCGCTGCTGGTCAACCGTCTCTCGGCCTCGGCCTCGGAGATTTTCGCCGGCGCCATGCAGGACTACCACCGCGCACTGATCATCGGCGGCCAGACCTTCGGCAAAGGCACCGTGCAGACCATCCAACCGCTGAACCATGGCGAGCTCAAGCTGACACTGGCCAAGTTCTACCGGGTATCGGGGCAGAGCACCCAGCATCAAGGCGTACTGCCGGATATCGATTTCCCTTCGATCATCGACACCAAGGAAATCGGCGAAAGCGCCCTGCCTGAAGCCATGCCGTGGGACACCATCCGCCCTGCGATCAAGCCGGCGTCGGATCCGTTCAAGCCCTTCCTGGCTCAGTTGAAGGCTGACCATGACACCCGCTCCGCCAAGGATGCCGAGTTCGTGTTTATCCGCGACAAGCTGGCCCTGGCCAAGAAGCTGATGGAAGAAAAGACCGTCAGCCTCAACGAAGCGGATCGCCGTGCACAGCATTCCAGCATCGAGAATCAGCAACTGGTGCTGGAAAACACCCGCCGCAAGGCCAAGGGTGAAGACCCGCTCAAAGAGCTGAAGAAAGAAGATGAAGATGCGCTGCCGACCGAGGCGGATAAAACCAAGCCGGAAGACGACGCTTACTTGGCCGAGACTGGCCGGATCCTGCTGGATTACCTGAAAATCACCAAGCAGGTGGCCAAGCAGTAAATGATGGCGATTTAATGTGATCGCTCCTCGGAGTGTCATCATATAGACATCATTCTGTCGTGAAATAAAAGGACCGCAGGTTTACGCCTACGGTCCTTTTTTTGATCGAGACCGCCATGACCATGACCGAACAGCTGAATGCATTGGGCTCAATCCTGGCTCAAGGCAGTTTGCACAGCCTGTTCCAGCCGATCATCTGCCTGTCAGAGCGGCGCATCCTTGGTTACGAAGCCCTCAGTCGTGGCCCGTCCAACAGCCCGCTGCACTCCCCCGTCGCACTGTTCTCGGTGGCCAGCCACGCCGGGCGCCTGAGCGAACTGGACATGGCGTGTCGAGAGAATGCATGCCGGCGCTTCAGCGAGCAGAAACTGCCGGGCAAGCTGTTCCTCAATATCTCGCCGGAATCCTTGATGGAGAACGCACATCAGCCAGGGCGCACCCTGCAACTGTTGCGCGACTTCGGTATTTCTCCCAGCCAAGTGGTGATCGAGCTAACCGAGCAGGCACCCACCGACGATTTCGCGCTGCTGCAAACTGCCTTGCACCACTACCGCGACATGGGTTTTGCCATCGCACTGGATGACTTGGGCGCCGGTTATTCCAGCTTGCGGTTGTGGTCCGAACTGCGCCCGGACTACGTGAAGATCGACCGGCACTTTATCGACGGCATTCACCAAGACGCCCTCAAGCGTGAGTTTGTCGGCTCGATCCTGCAGATCGCCAGGGCGTCCCGCGCCCAAGTGATTGCCGAGGGCATCGAACTGCCGGAAGAACTGGCGGTGTTGACCGAGATGGGCGTCGACCTGGTCCAGGGCTACCTGCTCTGCCGCCCTCAGGAAAAGCCGCCGCAGGAAGCGCGCCTGATGCTGCCCAAGCCGGATAACGCCACGCTGGCCCTCAATGACGAAGGCAGTGACTTGAGCGCCCTGCTCAATGAGCAGCCCGCCGTGGATCAAGACACAGCCACCGCTCAAGTGCTGGAATCGTTCCGCCGCCAGGCCAACCTCAACTCGCTGGCGGTGTTGGACGGCCGCGGTTGCCCGGTCGGCATTGTGCACCGGCACTCGTTGTCGGACGCGTTGCTCAAGCCGTTCGCGACCGATCTGTTTGCACGTAAACCCATCAGCCGCTTGATGAGCGATGACTTTTTGGCGGTGGAACTGAGCCAGTCCTTGCAGCAGGTCAGCCGCTTATTGACCAGCCGCGCACGGCAACGCATCGAAGAGGATTTCATCATCACCCTGAACGGTGATTACCTGGGGCTGGGTCGGGTCATTGACGTGCTCAAGTTGATCACGGAGCTGAAAATCCAGCAGGCCCGCTACGCCAACCCGTTGACCTTGTTGCCTGGCAATGTGCCGATCCAGCAATGCCTCACCCGGCTGCTGCAGCAACAGCGCGAGTCGGTGATCTGCTATGTGGATATCGACAGTTTCAAACCGTTCAACGACATCTACGGCTACGGGCGCGGGGATGAAGTGCTGCTGTGCCTGGCGCAGTGCCTCAACGACCGGGTAGACCCCAGCCGCGACTTTGTCGGGCACATTGGCGGCGATGACTTTCTGCTGGTGCTGGGCCCGCAGGACTGGCGCAAGCGGCTCAACCAACTGCTGGACGATTTCCACACCCAATGCCGACGCTTCTACCGCGCTGAACACCTTGAGGCTGGGTGCTTCGTGGCCCTCAATCGCCAGGGCGTGCGCCAGGAGTTTGCGTTGCTGTCGCTGTCCATCGGTGTAGTGCATTTGTATCCTCAGGCCTGCGCACAACTCGATGCCAGCCAGTTGGCAGAGCTGGCGTCACAAGCCAAGCACCAAGCCAAGGATGTGGCGGGCTACAGCATCCACGTGATCGACAGCATGGACACCTGCCCCCAGGCGCTTTAGGCCTCGGCAGACTCCGGATACTCGTACTCGAACACCCGCACCACTTCAGAAGCATGCCAGGACGCGGCGGCGACGCCATCGGAAGGCCCGCTGAACCGCCCCAGACGCTCCACACATTCGAAAAAACCGGTGCGCGGCAGGCGGCTGGCGCCCTGGCTGATCACTAGGGAACTGCGCAGCGGCTGCTCGGCCTTGGCATCCAGCGCCGCCAAGTGCTCCAGAGCCGCAGCCAGGGTCTGCATGGCCGGCGTGGGGAATTGCAGGCGCTCAAGCAGTGCACGGTAGGTGAGCAAATGGCGCTGGCGCCGCGCCTGATCCAGTTCGTTGAGCAACCCATCCCAGTGTTGACGGCTAATACGTAGGCTCAAGACTCATCCCTCCAACCTGCTACGCCCAATTCCCAAGCCAGGCTGCGGCGAATGGCGGCATCCGGCTGGCGTTCACCACTTTCAATCAATCCAAGGTATGAGGGGCTGATCCCCACTGTGCGTGCCAGGGTCTCGATAGCCAGCCCCTTGGCTTCACGCAGGCCGCGCAGGGCTGCGAGCGGGCGCAGGTCCTGATCAATGGCGGTAGAGGCGGCAGGGGAAGAAGCGGGTGTAGGTTGCTGCTGACCGGCAGCTTTTAGCAGCGCCTGGTACTGGTCCCATGGCAACACCGCGTATTCGGGTGCGCCATCGCGTGAAATGATCTGAATATCCATGACTGCCCCGTAGGATAAAAACACTTACTAAGTAAGCTCTTTCCTTAGAAGTGTAATCCTAACAGCCACAAAGGTCGCAGGGGATACCGGGCAACATTAGTTTTTTTGGGGGTTTTCCCGGGCTAGCAGCTCAGGCGTCGCTGGCAGGCGCTCAACCACCGCGAGTTTTTCCGGGCGTTGCGTATCGCGCCACGCACGAAAGGCGCTCAGTTCGCCGCTCAGGGTCTTCATAACCCATGCCAGCACAGCGATGTCATCCAGCATGCCGAACATCGGGAGGAAATCCGGAATCGCATCAATCGGGCTGAGAAAATACATCAGCCCCGCCACCACCGAGATCAGCGCCTTAGGGCTGATCGCACGGTATTCACCGCGCCAGTAAGCCAGGCACAGGGCCTGCAGTAACTTGAGATCATCCTTGAGCTGGCCGAGCCGATTGCCTTGGCTTGAACCTTTGGCAGCAACGGCAAACAGCAAGGTTGGCAAACGCCCCCGACCGAGCAAGCGTGCGGCCATAGGCAGGAAACGGGTGAAATTGAACGGTGGTTTCATAGGGCACTCCAGTTCCAGGCGACATAAAAGGTTATCCACACAAATTGTGGATAACCTTGTGAACAGAGCCTGTTTTATCGGCTGAAAGCCACGGACTACAAGGCCTACAGTCAGATCGGGCGTTTTTTGCGCACATAAAAAAAACCCAAGAATTCATTGACTTGGCATGTATGTGCGGCTACCCGTGCTCGAGTCTTATATCAGACTGTGTCCGGTTGCGGACGTTCGTTTGGATTTGCAGAGGCTTCAACGTAGGGGCTGGCTGGCGTGCGATAGCCATAGACATCTACACGACCCGGTACGACGTGGCAGCCTGCCAGCCGATGCCTATCTCCCAGACACCCCCGGCTCCAAATGTGGGAGCTGGCTTGCCTGCGATTGCCTTAGGCATCAACACAACTTTACAGGCTGTAGCAGCCAACGCTAACCACGATGCGAAGCGAGCCGCTCTTGATCTTGATCTTAGGCGCCCCGTTAAACCACGCTGGCCGGAATTCGACAGGGATTTGGGGGGTAAACCGGCAGGGATGCCGGTTTAGCCGCCCCGCGCCATGGATGGCGCGTGGCAGCGGCCCCCCAAATCACTGGCGGATTACGGGCACACCGAGCCTAGGCGAGGTGCCGAGTGGTGGGGCAAGAGCGTTTTGCTTACTTTGCCGCTCTTGCAAAGTGAGCCGCCGTCAGGGCGGAACCCTATGTGGCCGTTACCGCAGCAATGGATATGTACACAATCCAACTGTGTTGACTGCCAGGCCGCCTTCGCGAGCAAGCCCGCTCCCACAGGTTGATCGTGGTGTGTCAGTTAGTAGGTGTAGGCTGGCAGGCCGTCATCGCAGGCAAGCCAGCTCCCACATTTGGAGTGCTGAGCGTCTGGCGGTCATCACAGCGATGCGGCAACCCGACAAGCCAGCGCCCACAGAAGATTTTTGCATCCTTTGATACAGACCCGAAAACAACAACGCCCCGTCGAGACGGGGCGTTGTGTGTTCAGGCGCCGATTACTTCTTGGCGGCTGGTGCAGCAGGTGCGTCTGCTGCTTCTGCCTTGGCTGGGTCCTTGATGGCCAGCAGCTCCAGGTCGAATACCAGCACGGAGTTGGCTGGAATCGCCGGGCTCGGGCTCTGGGCGCCGTAGGCCAGGTCGGACGGGATGTACAACTCGACCTTCTCGCCAACATGCATCAGTTGCAAGCCTTCGACCCAACCCGGGATCACGCCGCTGACCGGCAGGTCGATCGGGCTACCGCGATCTACGGAGCTGTCAAAGGTAGTGCCGTTGGTGAGCTTGCCGGTGTAGTGAACAGTCACCACGTCGGTTGGCTTAGGCTGGGCGCCGTCGGCCTTCTTCACGATCTTGTACTGCAGGCCGGAAGCGGTGGTGACGACACCGTCTTTCTTCGCGTTGTCTTCGAGGAATTTCTTGCCAGCGGCTGCCGACTCTTCGCTCATTTTGGTCATGCGTTCTTCAGCACGCTTTTGCAGTGCGGCAAACGCTTCAACCAGCTCATCGTCTTTGAGCTTCTGCTCTTTCTTGCCGACGGCATCTTCGATGCCTTGGGCAACAGCTTTGGAGTCCAGGTCGTCCATGCCTTCTTGGGCAAGGCTCTTGCCCATGTTCAGGCCGATGCCGTAGGAAGCTTTCTGCGCCGGGGTTTTCAGCTCTACGCTGGTCTGCGAATCACAACCCGCAAGTACCAGGCTAACCAGGGCCACCGCCGCCGCCAACCGATGCTGTTTCATGCTATTTCCTTGTTCATGCGCCATAAGGGCATTTGAATAAAGTCGCGAGCTTATCAGGCGGCCACGACCAATGGCTACCGGCATGTGAGCAGGAAACTTCTGATAAGTTCACGTGTTTAAAAGCATTTCCATTTATCATGGGGGCCCGCGACGGATCGCGGAACCGCCTGATAGCAGGCTAATCGTCACTTGCCGCACCTGTGGCGCAGTGGCATAACAACGCGACAATTCGACAAGGATAGTTATCTTGCGCATTTTTTCCCGAGTTTTACTCCTGATACTGATCGCACTGGGCCTGATCCTGGCCGTGGTGTTCTATTACACCCTCAACCCCAAGCTGCCGGATTACGTGCCCGTGAAACAGGTGCACTATCAGGAGCAATGGAGTGCCGCCGACCGCCAGACCTACTACTTCACGCCCCAGGGCACTCAAGTAAAAGGCCTGCACTACGACTGGTTTACCGCTCTGGAGCTGCCGTTCTCCGAGCAACGCTTTGCCGCGCCGCAGTACCTGGCGCGCTTTGGCTTCCTGGTCGATCCCAAACAGGCGTCCACCGCACAAAACCCTGGCAACCTGCCGGTAGGGTTCGCCCGGCACCAGAACGCCGACAGCAAGGCTCAGTACCTGGATATCACCTGTGCGGCCTGCCACACCGGCGAATTGCACTTCAAGGGCCAGGCCCTGCGTATCGACGGTGGCTCGGCGCAACACGTACTGCCCTCCAGCGTTCCCACGTTGCGTGGCGGCAGTTTCGGCCAGGCCCTGGTCGCCAGCCTGGCCGCTACCTATTACAACCCATGGAAGTTCGAGCGCTTTGCCCACAAGGTCCTGGGGGATCAGTACGACGCCCAGCGCGATGAACTGCGCAAGGACTTCAAGCAATCGCTGAACCAGTTCCTCAAAGTCGCCTGGAATGACACCCACCGTGGCCTTTACCCCACCGAAGAAGGCCCGGGCCGTACTGACGCCTTTGGGCGCATCGCCAACGCCAGTTTTGGCGACGCTATTTCCCCAGACAATTATCGCGTCGCCAATGCGCCGGTGGACTACCCGCAGCTGTGGGATATCTGGACCTTCGACTGGGTGCAGTGGAATGGCTCGGCCCAGCAGCCCATGGCGCGCAACATCGGCGAAGCCCTTGGCGTAGGCGCGACCCTGACGTTCTTCGACGCTGCCGGGCAACCGCTCAAAGGCGATGCCCGCTACCCGTCCAGCGTACGGGTGCGGGACCTGCACCTGATCGAAGAAACCCTGCAACGGCTCAAACCGCCGACCTGGCCGCAAGACTTGTTCGGTGCCATCGACAAGCCCCTCGCCGCCCAGGGTCGCGCACTCTTTGCCGAGAACTGCGCCGGCTGCCACGTACCCACCGTCACCCAAGAAAACGGCCGTCCGGTGCAGCAGTTGAAAATGCTGCCGGTGAACTACATCGGCACCGACCCCGGCACGGCCAACAACATTGCCGACCAACACTATGACCTCAGCGCGTTGCAATGGGACCCGGCCGAACTGGCCCGGCTCAATGTCGAACTGCACCCCACCCCCACCGCGCCGCTGGACCTGAAAAAAATGTCGGTGGCCCAGGGTTTAGCCTATGTCACCGCCTTCGTCGAAGAGCATGCCTACCGTGCGGCGGGCGTTACCGCGGCCGAGCGCCCAGGCCTGGACGGGTTCGGCCTGCCCATCGGCGTGCGCGAATTGCGTGCCTACAAGGCGCGGCCACTGGCAGGCGTATGGGCCACCCCACCGTTCCTGCACAACGGTTCAGTGCCGACGATCTACCAACTGCTCTCGCCCCAGGACGAACGCAGCACTACCTTCTATAAGGGCACCTTCAACTACGACCCGCGTCACCTGGGGTTTGAGACCACCGCCTTCAAGAATGCCTTCCTGTTCGATACCAGAATCACCGGCAACCACAACAGCGGCCACGAATTCCGTGCCGGCGAACGTGGCAATGGCGTGATCGGCCGTGGCCTGCTGCCGCAGGAACGCTGGGCGCTGCTCGAATACCTCAAGGTGCTGGGCGGCCCGCTGGAGCAACAACTGCCATGATTATCCGCTCGCAAAACAAGGACCGCTCCATGCTTGCTCGTCTCTGGCTGCGCCTTGGCGCCTTTGTTGGCAAAACCCTGCTGTGGCTGCTGGGCCTGGGCCTGCTGGGCTGGGTGTTGGCCACGGCCTGGTTCGCCTGGCAGCACAGGGGCCCGGTGTCGGTGAAGGAACAGATCCCGCCGGGTGAAGCGGCGATGACCCAAGGCATCATCCAGACCGCCGTGCGCATCGTTGATCAGCATCGCGAAGGCACTCGCTACCTGCGTGATGCCCATGCCAAGGCCCATGGGTGCGTGAAAGCCGAGGTCAGCGTTCTGGCAGATCTCGACCCGGCCTTGCGCCAGGGCGTGTTCGCCGAGCCGGGCAAGACCTGGCAGGCGACGATGCGCCTGTCCAACGGCAACGCTTATCCGCAATTCGACAGCATCCGCGATGCACGCGGCATGGCCATCAAGCTGTTGGATGTGCCGGGCAAGCAACTGATGGCAGATCAGCAAGCGCGCACCGAGCAGGATTTCGTGATGTTCAGCCACCCGAACTTCTTTGTCAGCGATGTCGCGGAATACGCGCAAAACATCGGCGCGCAAGCGGATGGCAAGAAGGTCCTGGCTTTCTTTCCCAAGCTCGACCCGCGCAGTTGGCAAGTGCGTCACTTGTTTATCGCCCTGGCAACCCTGGCGCCCGCACCGGCCAGCCCGACGCAGACGACTTACTTTTCAGTGTCGCCCTACAAGTTTGGCGCGGCCAACGCCAAGTTTCGCGTCGCGCCAGACCCGCAAAGCTGCCCGGATTATGTGTTGCCCAAACAGAACCAGGCCCTGCCCAACTTCCTGCGCAGCGCGCTCAACCAGCAACTGTCCACTGATCGTGTAGATGCGTGTTTTGTGCTGCAAATCCAGCGGCAAAACCCGCAGGCATTCATGCCCATCGAAGACACCAGCATCGAATGGAAGGAAAGCGACGCGCCGTATGAAACCGTGGCCAAGGTCAGGATTCCCGCCCAGGACTTCGACACGCCGGCGCAGAACCTGGCGTGCGATAACCAGTCGTTCAACCCCTGGTTCGGGCTGGAAGCGCACCGCCCCATCGGCGGCATCAACCGGCTGCGCAAAGCAGTGTACGAGGCCGTCAGCGATTACCGCCACAGCCGCAACGCACCGTAAGGCGCGTTAAATCGCAGGCGAAAAAAAAACCCGCTCAATGAGCGGGTTTCTTATGGCTGCCTGGCGTTCAGTGTTCCAGGTGACCGAATATGGCGCAGCGGACGGGACTCGAACCCGCGACCCCCGGCGTGACAGGCCGGTATTCTAAC
>NZ_JBWKRA010000038.1:0-35980 GCF_059419065.1 Pseudomonas sp. GW821-FHT07B01
GGCGTCCCCTAGGGGACTCGAACCCCTGTTACCGCCGTGAAAGGGCGGTGTCCTAGGCCACTAGACGAAGGGGACACACCTACAACATTCACTCCCTACCGCGTTTCGCTGTGTGCTTTACGCTGTAAGTGGCGCGCATTCTATGGATGGATTGAAAGGTCGTCAACCCCCAAGGATAAATTTATTTAAATCAATGACTTCGCCATAGTTTCACGGCCTTCGCGGGCAGTGGCACCGTCCGAGCCTTGGCGCCTATATTCTGGCGTTCGACAAGACGCTATAGTTCACCCTGACAAATGATGGCAATGTGCATCCATTCAGGAAGCGCCTACCTATATAGAAGAAATCACCTGGGCAACTGGTCGATCGGTCCTATCCGCCGGATGACCCAGTCACTACACTCCACAGCACACCCTATTAAAGAGGTCACACCGGTGACACCACTCATGATCACCCTGCTGGTAATAGCCGGGATCGTAATACTGATCGCCATTGGCTACATGAACCACGTGGTGGAAAACAACAAGCTGGAAAAGAAGCGTACCGAGATCGAGCTTAACGATCGGCTGCGTCGCTGCGGTGAAATCACCGAGACCTTCCCCGGCCAACTGATGACCCCAGCGCTCAAGCTGTTGCTGGCTCGCCTGGAACTGAACGTCAACCAGCGCCTGTTGAACCTCAACAAGTCCAGCACACCGCTCAAGGCCCGCATCAACGAACTGAATGCGCTGATCGCCCAAGGCGAATCGATTCCGGTGCCCAACCCACCGGCCCCGATCCAGACCGAAGCCAAGGCCAAGGACGTGCGCTTCCTGCTCGAAGCCCTGCACGGCCAAGTCACCCGCGCCGCCCAGGATGGCTTCCTGCCGACCAACGAGGCCAAGCACTGGATCAAGGAAATCCGTCATATCCTGGTGCTGCTGCACATCGAGTTTTTCAACAACCTCGGCCAGCACGCCCTGCTGCAAGGCCAACCCGGCCAGGCACGCCTGGCGTTCGAGCGCGGCGTGCAGTACCTGCGCAAACAACCGGAGCCGGTGCTCTACAGTGCCCAGTTACAACTACTGGAGTCCCAACTGGCGCGCGCCAACTCCACAGTGCTGACCAACAGCAAGCCGGCCGAGGACGAAGTCAACGAGCTGACCGAGGGCTTGAAAGTCGTCGATGCCGACGCCGAGTGGAAGAAGAAAGCTATTTACGATTGATGGCAACGCGACGCAATGCTCAAAGTAACGAAGATCAAAGGTGGGAGCTGGCTTGCCTGCGAAGACGTTGGCTCAGCAACATTGATGTTACTGACCCACCGCTTTCGCGAGCAAGCCCGCTCCCACAGTGATTGTGGGGTGCCAGGTAGGTAAGCATCGGCTGGCAGGCCGTCATCGCAGGCAAGCCAGCTCCCACATTTGAAGTGAGGGGGTGCGGCGGCTGGCGGGCCGTCGCGGGAGTAAGCTTGCTTGCCACAGCGCCCAAATCATCACATGCCATCAATGTGCACCTATCCCCCCGTCCCCGACTAGCGTAAAAAAGTGCCCCTCACTCCGTGAAATTAGAGGCCTGTTATGCCTGTCGCCGTGATTGATGGACAACCGCTGCACTATATCGACCAGGGCACCGGCCCTGTCGTGCTACTGGGTTCGAGTTACCTGTGGGCCAGCGACATGTGGGCGCCGCAGATTGAAGCGCTGTCGCAGCAATACCGCGTGATCGTCCCCGAATTGTGGGGCCACGGTGAGTCCGGGCCGTTGCCAGCACCCACTCATTCCCTGGATGACCTCGCCCGCCAGGCCCTGGCGTTGCTGGATCACCTGAGTATCGAGCAAGCCAACCTGGTGGGCCTCTCGGTCGGCGGCATGTGGGGCGCACGCCTGGCATTGCAGGCTCCCGAGCGCATCAACAGCGTAGTGCTGATGGACACCTACCTCGGGGCCGAACCCGAAGCAACGCGCCAGTACTATTTCTCCCTGTTCAAGATGATTGAAGACGCCGGTGCGATCCCGGAACCGTTGCTGGATGTGATCGCACCGATCTTCTTCCGCCCGAACATCGACCGCGAATCCGCGCTGTACCGGGATTTTCGCCAGTCACTGCAAGACTTCCCCAGAGAACGCTTGCTGGACAGTATCGTGCCGCTGGGCCGCCTGATCTTCAGCCGCGAAGACATCCTGGAGCAATTACCTGGCTTGGACGCCGACACCACCTTGGTGATGTGCGGCGAACAGGACAAACCCCGGCCACCTGCAGAATCCAAGGAAATGGCCGACCAGATTGGTTGCGACCTGATCCTGATCCCCGAGGCTGGGCATATCTCAAGCCGCGAGAACCCCGACTTCGTCAACGAGGCGCTGCTGTCCTTCCTCGCCAACCACGCCTGATCGCCCCGCCCTCAGATCGTAGCGCCTACGCTGCGATCAAAGGCGGAAATGCCCCACCATCCCCTTGAGTTGCGCGCCCAACTGCGCCAACTGGATGCTCGAGGCGGCATTGCCTTGCATGCTCAACGCCGAATGATCGGCACTCGCCCGAATACTGGTGACGCTGCGGTTGATCTCTTCGGCCACCGAGCTTTGCTCCTCGGCGGCGGCGGCGATCTGTTGGTTCATCTGCTGGATCAATGAAACAGCCGCGGCAATGCTGCCCAAGGCCCCTTCGGTTTCCAGCGCATCACTGACCGCCAGTTTCACCAACTCGCCACTCTGCTGGATCTGCTGCACCGAGGACTGCGCCGCACTGCGCAGCGTGCTGACCAGCCGTTCGATTTCCTCGGTCGATTGTTGGGTGCGCTTGGCCAGTGCCCGCACTTCATCGGCCACCACCGCAAAGCCACGCCCCTGCTCACCGGCACGCGCCGCCTCAATCGCAGCGTTCAAAGCCAGCAAGTTGGTCTGTTCGGCCACGCTCTGGATCACGCTCAAGACGGTACCTATATTCTGGATTTGCGCGCTGAGGCTTTCGATACTGGCGCTGGCACTGTTGCTGGATGTGGCCAGCAACTCGATACGCTGCAGACTCATGCGCACCACCTGCTGGCCGCTATCGACCTTGGCATCCGCGGTCTGCGCGGCTTGGGCCGCCTGCTCGGCATTGCGTGCCACATCGTGCACCGTGGCGGTCATCTGGTTCATCGCCGTAGCGACTTGCTCGGTTTCGTCCTTCTGGTTGCTGACTTCGGCAGTGGTTTGCTCGGTGACGCTGGACAATGAATGCGCGGAGCTGGCGAGCTGTTCGATCCCCGCCTGCAACCCGCTGACCATCTGGCTCAAGCTGTTGCCCATCTGCTGCATCGCCTGCATCAACTGGCCGATTTCATCGCACCGGCTGATCTCCATGCGCCCACTCAGGTCACCCGAGGCGATCTGCTGAGCCACGGCGATCACCGCGCGCAACGGCGCAACAATCAAGCAGGTGATCACCCATGCAGCGATCAAGCCCACCAGTAGCGCCAGGGCGGATGAGCCGATGATCAGTAACGTACTGTGCTGCAACTGTGTTTGCATGGACTGGTCTTCGGCGGCATACGCCTGGTTGACCCGGCTGACCACTTGCTCGGCGCGGTCATGCAATTGCGTGTAGACCACTTTTTCCTGGGCCAGCAGCCCAGTGTATTCGCCGAGCTTTTCACTGAACGACGCGATATGCCCGGCGACTTCATTGAGCACGGTCTGGTAGCCGGGGTCCTTGACCGTGGTTTTGAGTTTCTCGACTTCAGCCAGGGCCTGGTCGGCTTGCTCGATCTTGCCCTGCCCGGCGTCGTCTGCGTCCACCCTGCGGCTCTGATCCAGGCGCACCCGCGCTTCGTTCATGGCCTGCAACATCAGCCGCGACACCTGGCTGACCTGCCCTGCCTGCTCGATAAACGCCGCGCCCTCCTTGCCTTGGCTTTCCTTGAGGCCATAGGCGCCGTCGTCCGCCAGCCCGGCTTGCAGCACATCCAGGTTATTGGCCACGCTGGACACCGACCAACTGGCCATTTCCAGGGCGAGGTCCTTGGTCTGGGTCAACTCGACGAACTCATCGAATGCCTGGCGATAGGCGACCAAGGCTTGCTCAACGTCACCCATCACTCGCTCGTTGCTGGCAGACCGAGCCTTGAGACGCGTGGCCAGGGCCAGCAGCGCATCGACACTGGCATGCAGGGCATCAACGGCCTTGGGGTCGGCGTGCAACGCATAGTCCTGCTCGATCAAGCGCACCTTGAGCAGGTCGCTGTTGAGCGTCGACATCGACGTAAGGCCTTCGAAGCGCTGGCCGATGGTCTGCAGGGACCACACGCCGATGGCCGCTACCAAGGCCGTCAGCAGCAGTACCAGGGTAAACCCCAAGCCGAGTTTTTTTGCCATACCGAGGTTGGCGAAACGTCGTTGCACGCCCGAAATCATTGCACTTGATCCTCTTGCGATGGCAAATGCCATAAGCCAGGTTTACAAGCAGCGAGATTCGCAACCCCGAGGCACTGAGCACAAGCCGCTGGCGCCGGAATAATGGCAAAAAGCTACATGCGCGTCGTTTTCAGAATGGTCGAGGTCGATCTTGCCGCGCCCATGGCTCGGAACAGCGTCAATGCGCGTTGATCAGCCGCGTAGGCCACATTGATGCGTAGCCATTCGCTACGCTCCCCCGTGGGGCTGAACAATGCGCCGGGCGACAGCAACACACCCAGCCGCTGGGCGCAGGCTTGCAATCGCAAGGGGTCGGCCATGCCTGGTCGTGCCCACAGGAACATACCGCCCGCGGGTGCGGCAAATACCTGCCACTCTTCATCCTCCAGTACCTGCAACGTGGCGGCCATCTGCGCATTCAAGCGCTTGCGCAGGCGCTGCATCCACTTACGATAAGTGCCGTTACTCAGCAACGTCGCCACCATGGCTTCGGCAAACCGTGAAGTGCCGATGCCTGTCAGGGTCTTGAGCTGGGCCAATTGCGTAATGATCGCAGCACTGGCACACAGGTAACCCACGCGCAGGGCGCTGCTCAGGGTTTTGGAAAAGCTCGCCACATAGATCACCCGATCATCATGGGCCAGCGCTGACAAGCGCGTGCAACTGGCATGCTGCAGGTCGCCGTACACATCCTCTTCGATAATCAGGAAGTCGCGCTCGCGTGCCAACTCCAACAAGCGCTCCGCCACCGGACGACTCAAACTGGTCCCCGTGGGGTTGTGATACAGGCTGTTGATGAACAGGCACTTGGGCCGGTGGGTGTGCAGCAGCGCTTCCAATGCCGGAATATCCGGGCCACCACGGGTGCGCGGCACTTGCAGCAGCGTAACGCCCTGAAAGGCCAGTTGGCGATAGAGATTGCCATACCCGGGTGTCTCGACCACCACCTTATCACCTGGCTTGAGCAGCGTGCGTATCAGCAGGTCCTGGGCATGGCTGGCGCCGTGGGTGGTGAGAATACGGTCCAGGCTGGTGGGCACGTGAATCTGGGTCAGGCGCTTGAGCAGTTGTTCGCGCAACGCCGGCAACCCCAAGGGTGTGCTGTAGTTGAACAGGCCGCCAGTGTCGGTACGGCTCAGTTCGCGGATCGCGTAGTTGATGTCATCGCTTTCGCGCCAAGTGTCGGGTAACCAACCGCAGCCCAACTTCAGCTCGCCCAGCGGGCTATCGGTAAATGCACCCCAGCCTTGTTCCGCACCTTCATACCAATGGTTTTCGTGGGCCGTGGTGGGATGCGCCACCACGAACCCCGATCCCTGCCTGGGAGCCAGCAGCCCCTGGGCCGCCAAACGTTCGAATGCCTCGATCACGCTGGACTGGCTCAGCAGGTTATCGAGGGCCAATTGGCGAATGGACGGCAAGCGTGTGCCAGGGCTCACCCCCTCCTTGCGAATCCATTCTGCCACCGCGCCGACGATCTGCTGAACAACCGGTACCAGGGCTTGTCGATCGATCCCTAAATCCATGAGCCACTCACTTAAACTATCTGTTAACCCAAAGCAGTTAAGCACAGAAGCCTGGTAAAACCGGTCGCAAACTTTTATTAAATTATTGATTTTATTAGATTATTTACCTGAAGAAACATATTCAGCCACGGCACTCTGCCAGCTATGGAAACGCCCCACATCACCCCGCGCTCTTTTCAAACAGCGTGCCAAGCGCGGTCCTAGATCGCCGTCGCGCCACCGTCCACCGCCAAGGCCTGACCGGTGGTAAACGCTGCGCCATCACTGCACAGGTACAACACGGCGCTGGCGATTTCCTCAACCTTGCCAATGCGTCCGACCGGGTGCATGGCGGCGGCAAACTCAGCCTTGCGTGGGTCGGCCTCATAGGCGCGGCGAAACATGTCGGTATCAATCACGGCCGGGCAGACCGCATTCACGCGGATTCTCTTCTTCGCATACTCGATGGCCGCCGACTTCGTCAGCCCGATCACCGCATGCTTGGACGCCGCATAGATACTCATCTTCGGTGCCGCCCCCAACCCCGCCACCGATGCGGTGTTGACGATGGCCCCGCCGCCCTGGGCCAACAGCAACGGCAGCTGATACTTCATGCACAGCCACACGCCTTTGACGTTAACCCCCATGATCGCATCGAACTCATCGAGACTGCCGTCAGCCAGCTTGCCCTTCTCGATCTCGATGCCGGCGTTGTTGAAGGCGTAGTCCAGGCGCCCATAGGTGGTGACGGTCTGTGCCATCAATTGCTGCACGTCCGTGTCGAGCGTGACGTTGCAGCGCACGAATATCCCTTCGCCACCGGCCTGGTGGATCAGTGCCACAGTGCCCTCGCCTCCTGCCACATCAAGGTCCGCGACCACCACCTTCAAGCCTTCGGCGGCGAATGCCAGCGCGGTGGCGCGGCCAATACCAGCAGCGGCGCCGGTCACCAAGGCGACCTGGCCGGAAAACGTCATGCTCATGGGAACTGTCCTGTGGGGTTAGTAGCGGTGGAGCGAGTCTAGCCAACGCCGGGAGCCGTGCGTCAGCACTATCAGAAGGCCGGTTGGCGCTGCATGAATCGCAGTGATAAAGCCGCCTGCCTGACTATCAGCGAGGCCTATTGCCGGGCATTCGCCGGCTCCGCACACCCTTGCCCTTCTGCGACTGAGGGTCTATCACTCATGTTCCATTTCTAAAGAGTCCTTGCCATGACCGCCCAGACCAACCGCCAATTTCTGCTCGCCAAACGCCCGGTCGGTGCCGCCACGCGCGAGACCTTCACTTACCAGGAAGTGCCGGTGGGCGAACCCCAGGAAGGCCAGGTGCTGGTGCGCAATGAATATCTGTCCCTTGACCCGGCCATGCGTGGCTGGATGAATGAAGGCAAGTCCTACATCCCACCAGTAGGCATCGGCGAAGTGATGCGCGCCTTGGGTGTAGGCAAGGTGATTGCCTCGAAGCATCCGAACTTCGCGGTGGGGGACTACGTGAACGGTGCACTGGGCGTGCAGGATTACTTCCTCGGCGAGCCCCGTGGTTTCTATAAGGTGGACCCCAAGCTGGCACCCCTGCCCCGCTACCTGTCCGCCCTGGGCATGACCGGCATGACGGCGTACTTTGCCCTGCTGGAAACCGGCGCACCGAAAACCGGCGACACCGTGGTGATCTCCGGTGCTGCCGGTGCCGTGGGCAGCATCGCCGGGCAGATCGCCAAACTCAAAGGCTGTCGCGTGGTGGGGATCGCCGGTGGCGCCGAAAAGTGCAAGTTCCTGGTGGATGAGCTGGGCTTCGACGCCGCCATCGACTACAAAAGTGAAGACGTGCCCGCCGCCCTCAAGCGCGAG
This sequence comes from Pseudomonas sp. GW821-FHT07B01, assembly GCF_059419065.1. Taxonomy (NCBI): domain Bacteria; kingdom Pseudomonadati; phylum Pseudomonadota; class Gammaproteobacteria; order Pseudomonadales; family Pseudomonadaceae; genus Pseudomonas; species Pseudomonas sp. GW821-FHT07B01. The sequence continues at coordinate 7,729 of NZ_JBWKRA010000038.1, forward strand.
TGCCCCAAAGGCGTGGACGTGTATTTCGATAACGTCGGCGGCGATATTCTCGACGCCGTGCTCAGCCGCCTGGCGCTCAAAGCCCGCGTAGTGATTTGCGGCGCAATCAGCCAATACAACAACAAGGAAGCGGTCAAAGGCCCGGCCAACTACCTGTCATTGCTGGTCAATCGTGCGCGCATGGAAGGCTTTGTGGTGATGGACCACGCGGCGAACTTCGCGGCGGCGGGCCAGGAAATGGCCGGTTGGATGGCCCAGGGCAAGCTCAAGAGCAAGGAAGATATTGTCGAAGGGCTGGAGACATTCCCGGAAACGCTGATGAAGCTGTTCAATGGCGAGAACTTCGGGAAGTTGGTGCTCAAAGTCAGCTGACACACCACAAAAACAGATGTGGGAGCTGGCTTGCCTGCGATGCAAGCAACTCGGTCTCTAAGTGATACCGAGTTGATACTATCGCAGGCAAGCCAGCTCCCACATTTTTGCCGCTCTAAAAATCAGGCGATCTCGGCGACGACCGCTGCCAACGCCTTGGCAGGATCCGCCGCCTGGCTGATCGGACGGCCAATCACCAGATAGTCAGAGCCTGCATCCAGGGCCTGGCGTGGGGTCAGGATGCGGCGTTGGTCATCCTGGGCGCTGCCGGTGGGACGGATACCCGGTGTCACCAGTTGCAGCGAAGGGTGAGCGTTCTTCAGGGCCTGGGCTTCGAGGGCTGAGCACACCAGGCCGTCGAGGCCGGCCTTCTGCGCCAGGGCTGCCAGGCGCAACACCTGAACCTGCGGCTCGATATCCAGGCCAATGCCCGCCAGGTCCTCGCGCTCCATGCTGGTGAGCACGGTTACACCGATCAACAACGGTTTTGGGCCGCTGCGCTGTTCCAGCACTTCGCGGCAGGCGCTCATCATGCGCAGGCCACCGGAGCAGTGCACATTGACCATCCACACGCCCATCTCGGCCGCGGCTTTGACGGCCATCGCCGTGGTGTTGGGGATGTCATGGAATTTCAGGTCCAGGAACACTTCGAAGCCTTTGTCACGCAGGGTGCCGACGATTTCCGCCGCGCAACTGGTGAACAGTTCCTTGCCGACCTTGACCCGGCAAAGCTTGGGGTCCAACTGGTCAGCCAGCTTCAGTGCGGCGTCACGGGTGGGGTAATCCAGGGCGACGATGATAGGAGTCTGGCAGACGGACATTGGAATGGGCTCTCAGGCAAGTCGAAATCGGCGCGGATTGTAGCGCAAGCAGCGCCGTTGCGGGATCCGATGATCGGTAAATACCGATCAAGCGCCCAATAGAGGCGATTCAGGGCGATTGTTTCAGCGCCGATACATTCACGACACGCCCTCAATACGCCGTCCGGCTAGCCTCGCACACATGACCGCCCGCCCAGCACTTCCAGCCCTGGAACTGGGCGCCTATGCTGACAGCCACAACCAGGCAGATGACCTCGCTATGCATACCCCTTGCGACCCTGTAAACGAAGCGCCAAAAGACGCGGTGATCGCCGAAGACAAGCGCTGGAACACCCGCGCACTGATTGTCGACGACGACGTGCCGATCCGCGAACTGCTGATCGACTACCTGGCACGCTTCAATATTCTCGCCTCAGGCGTCACCGACGGCACCGCCATGCGCCAGCCCATGCAAGCGGAGACCTTCGATGTGGTGGTGCTCGACCTGATGCTGCCGGGCGAAGACGGGCTGACATTGTGCCGCTGGCTGCGCGCCGAGTCGGATATTCCGATTTTGATGCTCACCGCCCGCTGCGAACCCACAGACCGCATCATCGGCCTGGAACTGGGGGCAGACGACTATATGTCCAAGCCGTTCGAACCCCGGGAACTGGTCGCGCGTATCCAGACCATCCTGCGCCGGGTGCGTGATGACCGCACCGAACAGCGGGCCAATATCCGTTTCGACAATTGGCGCCTGAACAGCGTGCTGCGCCAGTTGGTGGCCGATGATGGCCTGGTGGTGCCGCTGTCCAACGCCGAGTTTCGTTTGTTGTGGGTGTTCATCGAACGCCCGCGCCGTGTGCTGAGCCGCGAACAGCTGTTGGACGCGGCCCGTGGGCGCTCTATCGAGGCCTTTGATCGCAGCATCGACTTGCTGGTGTCGCGCCTGCGTCAGAAGCTGGGGGATGACCCCAAGGCTCCGCAACTGATCAAGACCGTACGCGGCGAAGGCTACCTGTTCGACGCCCGGGATATCGGTTGATGCGCGCCCCCTTCAATACGCTGTTCGGGCGACTGTTCGGCCTGTTGCTGGTGGCGATTGTGCTGGCCCACGTGCTGGCGTTCTTCTGGTTCCACCATTACGGCCCGCCGCCACCGCCCCGCGCGGCGTTCGTCGAACAACCAGACGGCAGTCTCACGCCCTTGCACAAAGCGCCTCGCCCCTGGTTTGGCGGCCCGGTGGTACCCCTGACATTTCAATTTATCTCGCTGATCATTGCCGCCTGGTACGGCGCCAAACTGCTGAGCCGGCCGATCCAGCGCCTGAGCGCGGCGGCCGAGCGCTTGAGCGTCGACCTCGACAGCCCGCCCCTGGTGGAATCCGGCCCTCGCGAAGCACGCCAGGCGGCCTCGACCTTCAACCTGATGCAAAAGCGCATCCGCGAACAAGTCAGCCAGCGCGCCCGCATGCTCGGCGCCGTCTCCCATGACCTGCGCACCCCCCTCTCGCGCCTCAAGCTGCGCCTGGAACAGATCGAAGACCCCAAGTTGCAAGGCCAGATGCGCCAAGACCTGGACGACATGATCGGCATGCTGGATGCCACCTTGAGCTACCTGCACGAACAGCGCACCAGCGAGACACGACATTGGCTCGACGTACAGGCATTGGTGGAATCCCTGAGTGAAAACGCTCAGGACCAAGGCCGCGACGTGAAATTTTCCGGCACCTGTACACCGTTGCAGGTACAGCCGATGGCGCTGCGCTCATGCCTGAACAATTTGATCGACAACGCCCTGCGCTATGCCGGCACCGCCCGGGTAGAACTGGCTGACAGCCGCGGCGCCCTGGTGATACGGGTGATCGACCACGGCCCGGGAATCGCCGCCGATAAGCGCGAAGCGGTGTTCGAGCCGTTCTTTCGCCTGGAGGGTTCGCGCAACCGCAATTCCGGAGGGGTCGGTTTGGGGATGACCATTGCCAGGGAGGCCGTCGAGCGACTCGGCGGCCACCTGAGCCTGGAAGATACACCGGGCGGTGGGTTGACGGCGGTGATGTGGTTGCCGAGGGTTTAAGCACTCCCATTTACCTGACGCGCCGCGATCCAAATGTGGGAGCTGGCTTGCCTGCGATTGCGCAGTGTCAGTCGATGAAGTGTTGGCTGGCCCACCGCTATCGCAGGCAAGCCAGCTCCCACACGTACCGCGGCGCACCACAGTTAGGTACACCCATCAGTTACAGGGTTTGTCTTCACGACGCACTTGCGCCTGGCTCGCGCTCCAGTCTGTCAACAGGCTGTAGGCCACCGCCAGCAATGTCGGGCCAATAAACAGGCCGATAAAACCGAACGCTATCAACCCACCAAACACACCCAACAGCACAATCACCAACGGCAGGTTGCCGCCACGGCTGATCAGGTACGGCTTGAGCACGTTATCCACGCCGCTGATCACGAACGTGCCCCACACGCCCAGGAATACCGCGTAGGTGTAATCGCCCTTCCACGCCAGCCACGCCGTGGCCGGGATCCACACCAGCGGCGGCCCCATGGGAATAAGGCTGAGCAGGAAAGTCACGATACCCAGCACCAGCGCGCCCGGTACGCCAGCGATGAGAAAGCCGATCAGCGCCAGCAGCGCCTGGGCCGCAGCAGTGCCGATCACACCATTGACCACCCGCTGTACCGTGCCGGCCACCAGTTCGATGTAATAGCCAGCGCGCTCGCCAATCAGGCGCTCCAACAGGCGGTGCACAAACATCGCCAGGCGCGGCCCGTCACGGTAGAAAAAGAACACGAAGACCAGGCTCAGGGTCAGCTCAAGAATGCCGCCGCCAATTTGCGCACTGCGCGCCAACAACCAATTGCCGACCTGGCCCAGGTACGGCTTGATGCTCACCATCAGCGCCGCGCCCTGTTGATCAATGCTGTCCCAGGTCGCCACCAGGCGCTCGCCGACGAAGGGGATCGACCCCAACCAGGTCGGCGCCTCGGGCAAGCCGTCGACCTGGATGTCCTTGATCAGCGCCACCGCATCACGCACATGGTCAGCCAGGTTGAAACCCAGCCATACCAACGGCACCGCCACCAGCAACATCCAGCCCAACGTCAGGATGCCAGCGGCCAGGGATTCTCGGCCGCCGAGCCAACGGGTGAGCAAACGCATCAGCGGCCAGCTGGCAAATGCCAGCACCGCGCCCCAGAACAGCGCCGACCAGAACGGCGCCATGACCCAGAAGCTGGCACCAAACAGCACCAGCAGCAGGATTTGCACCAGCAAGCGATCGTTATTGAGCATCGGGTATCTCGAAAAGAAGGCTGTAGGAAGAGAGCTTAGGCGAACGGCACGGGTCCGTTCGCCCTGTGGTGCTTAGCGTATCAGATGCAGATGCAGCCCTTGGGTGTCACCGGTGCCGGTTTCCAGACGGGCGGTGCGCACGCCCTTCTCCACCAGAGCCTGGCGCCAGGCCTCGGTGTGCGGCCCGCTCAGGCTCACGCGCAGGGTGGTGTCGAGGTTCAAGGCACGGGATATCAAGGTCAGCCAGGTGTCATCAGGCTCGGCGCCCAGCGCGGGGAAATCCAGCTCGCCGGTGCTTTTGAGTTCACGCAGCAGGGTGGCCGAGGTGGGCAGCAGGTTGCCCAGAGGCGCGCTGGCGTCGAGTTGCTCCACATGCAGGTAGGCGCGACGGTTACCGCGGGTAATGCCATACAGCGCGACCAGGGAATTGTCCTGCGGGGCGGCCAGGCGAAGCAGCAGGTACTCCTGTTGGCCGTCGGCGCCCACTAGCTTGGCGTTACCAAACACCTCGTTGGCCCACAGGCTGCTTTCGCCACAATCGCGCGCCTTGCACCAGAACAACAACTGCGCGCCCTTGGCCTGCAAGGCTTCGCGTGTTGCGGTAAAGGCGGCGCTGGAGCTGTGTTCGGCGGGTAGTTCATAGGTGATGGCAGTGGCTGGGCCGCGTGCGATGGCCTGGCCTTCGTAGCGCAACTGGCCGCTGATCTTGCGGATTGCGCCCATGGGGTAGATGCGTTCCTTGTCTTCAGCGGGGCGGTAATCGACGATTTGCGCATCAACCTGACGGGCTACCGCCGGTAAATCCTGGCTGCCGGGCAGATCGGCGGCAAATACCAGGGGGCTGAAACAGCAAAGGCCTAGGGCACGGATACATCCTTTACCCAGGCTCATCGGATCAGCGAGCCCTGGCCAATGTTGGTCACAGCGATATCGAGTGTATTCATGGTTGACTCCCTTTCAATCCGCCCAGCCTCGGCAGTTGACCCCGCCAAGTCAAGGCGTGGAGAAGAACCGATTGAAACAGTCTGCAACAAGAGCTGCACCGGGCTCGTCATTCAGGTGTAAATGATGGCCGCCTGGCAACGTGGTAACCGTGAAGGGTAGCTGAGAAAGCAATTCGGAATGTTTCGCCAGCATGCCGTCAGCCGCGACCACCAACTGCGTAGGGCACCCTACCCTTCGCACGAAAGCCATGGCCTGTTCATCGGTCAGGCGCATCGGCGACGCCAGGGTCAGGCGGCTATCGCTGCGCCAGGTGTAACCGCCCGGCACCGGCATCAAACCGCGCTGGGCCAGGAGTTGCGCCGCTTCACGGCTGACCGCCACCACGCCTTTCATCCGCGCCTCAACGGCCCGATCAAGGCTGTTGTAGACGGGTTTGCGCTTGTCCTGCAGGCTCAATTGCGCCTGCAACGCCATGCCCAGGCGCTCGGCCGCGTTCTCGCCGCTGGCGGTCGGTGGGATCACGCCGTCGATCAGGCCCAGGTGTGTCACCCGCTCCGGCAAGGCCCCGGCCAACACCAGGGAGACTATGGCGCCAAGGGAGTGGCCAAGTAATGCAAAACGTTTCCAGCCCAGTTGCTCGGCCACCTGCAGCACGTCGTAGACGTAATCCCACAAGGCATAACCGGCGCCAGCCGGGCGGTGCGCCGAATGCCCATGCCCCGCCATGTCCAGGGCGACGATGCGCAACCCGTGCAACTTGGGCGCCAGGCGCGCAAAGCTGTTGGCGTTGTCCAGCCAGCCATGCAAAGCAATCACCGGCAGCCCATCCTCGGGCCCGAACAGATGCGCGGCCAATTCGATGTGCGGCAAGCTCAGGCGAACCTCTTCGACGGGCGTACTCATGCGCAACTGCGCTCACGGGCCTGCCAGCGGGCGAACAGAGTCTTGATCAAGGCAGCAGTGTCCTGAGGGCGTTCGAGGGGAAACATATGGCCGCCGGGCATGGTGAGCATTTCGCCCATGGGCAAGCGGTCGACACCGCTGGCATGGTGACGCATCACCACCCGGCTCTGGCGGCCACGCACCACGGCCAGCGGTACCTTCAACTGGCGCACCTGGCCCGGGCTGGTGTGGGGCACGCCGCGATAGATGCTGATTTCGGTGGCTGGGTCGAACCGCAGGCGCAGGCGATCGCCCACTTGCTGCAGGCCATGTTGCAGGTACGCGTCAAAGCAATCGGGGTCAAAGCCACGGAACAGGGTCTTGCCGGCGAAATAGCTGCGCGCGGTGTCCAGGTCGGTGAATTCTTCGCGCCGGCCAAGCGTGCGCCCAGCCGGGGTGAGGCGGTCGATAAAGCCAAAGCGCTTGGCAGCGCGGATCACCCAGCGGTCTGCGCGGGTGAGCACCGGCGAATCCAGCATCACCACGCCCCGGTACAGGTGCGGGCAGCGCATGGCCGCGTGTAAATGCAGCACGCCACCCAGGGAATGGCCCACGCCCCATACCGGCTCTGGCTGCTGCTCCAGATGATGGATCAGCTCGTCCACCAGGTTCTGCCAGTTATCATCCACCGGGAACCTGGGGTCGTGACCGTGCTGCGGCAGATGGGCCACCGCATATTCCGGGGCCAGGGCGGCAAACAGCTTGCCGTAGGTGGCCGAAGGGAAGCCATTGGCGTGGGTAAAAAACACGTGCTGCGACATACAGGTTCCATCAACAAAAACAGAGGGGGATTGTCAACATGCCCGGCCTCTACAGCAATGACTGTAACTGCCAGGAATGATGACACTCACGCCACGCCTATCGCGCCGGCGGTTGTTCACCCAGCGGCACCACGGCCATGGTCAGGCGCGAGACACAACTGGCCTTGCCCTCGTCGCTGCTCAAGCGGATGTCCCACACTTGGGTAGTGCGCCCGATATGAATAGCCTTGGCCACCGCAGTTACCCGGCCGCTGCGCACGCCGCGCAGGTGGTTGGCGTTGACCTCCAGGCCCACGCAATAGAACTTGCTTGCATCAATGCACAAGTAGGCGGCCATGGAGCCGACACTTTCGGCCAGCACCACCGAGGCCCCGCCGTGCAGCAGGCCGTAGGGCTGATGGGTGCGGTGGTCGACCACCATACTGGCGGTAAGGGATTCGTCGTCGAAGCTTTCGAAACGAATATCCAGCATTTCACCGATGGTGTTTTTCTGGATCGCGTTGAGGTGTTCGATATTCGGTTGGGTACGCCACAGGCTCATACGGTTGTCCTTGTTGGTTTTATTACGACCCTAATCCTGCCACAGAACGGTTTCGGCGCGCGCGCTCCATGCTTGCAATTGTGGCCCGTACGTCGACTCGATCACGTTGCGCTTGATCTTCAAAGTCGGCGTGAGAAAGCCGTTTTCAACCGCCCAATGGTCTTTCACCACCACCAATTGCCCCATGCGTTCGTGCTTGTCCAAGCCCGCGTTCACCTGTGCCAGCCAGCGTTCAAGACCACCGCCGAGGGCTTGGCGGTCCTCGCCGGGTGCCGACAACACGCACAGCCCTATCGGCGCGCTGAGCCCCTCGCCGACCACACACACCTGTTCAATACGTGCATGTTCGGCCAGGCGGTTTTCAATCGGCGCCGGGGCTACGTATTTGCCTTTGCTGGTCTTGAAGATTTCCTTGAGACGTCCGGTCAGGCGCAGGCGACCGTCCGCGTCCTGCTCGCCCTTGTCACCCGTGCGCAGGAAGCCATCTGCGGTGAGCGTATCCGCGGTTTTCTGCGGGTCCTTGAAGTAGCCCAACATGGTCGCGCCACTGTGTACCTGCACTTCGCCTGACGGGTCGATACGCACTTGCACGCCTGGGCAGGGCTGGCCGATCCAACCGAGCGTTTGCCCACCTGGGCGACACACATGGGAATAGCCGCAGTTTTCGGTCATGCCGTACACCTCCAGCACATCCAGGCCCAGGCGCTGATACCAACGCAGCAACGCCTCGGGCACCGGCGCGGCGCCGGACAGGGCGATGCGCAGCGCATCCAGCCCCAGGCCGGCGAGAATTTTATGGCCGACGCGTTTGCCGATAAAAGGCAGGCGTAACAGGGTATCGAGGCGTGTTTCCGGGATTTTGGCGTAGACGCCCAGTTGGAATTTGGTCCAGATGCGCGGCACGCCAAACAAGGCCGTCGGCCGCGCCCTGCGCAGATCGGTGAGGAAGGTTTCCAGGCTCTCGGCGAAAAAAACGGTTTGCCCGGTATAGATCGACGCCATTTCTACAAACATCCGCTCCGCCACATGGCACAGCGGCAGGTACGACAGCAACCGGTCGCCCTCCCCCAGGCCAAACAGCTCAGTGCCGCCCGAGGCAGCAAACCCCAAGGCGCCGAAACTGTGCATCACCCCTTTAGGCAGGCCGGTCGTACCGGAGGTGTAGATGATAGTGGCCAGGCTGGCGGCATCCGGTAGCGGGTTGTCCTGGATCGGTGAACAGGCTTGCAGGTCCGCCCAACTGAAATCGAAAGTCTCTTCAGGAGGGCACAGCGGCAGACTGATAGTCGGCACACCCACAGGAACGCCAGGCGCCATCGCCGACCAATCATCCAGCTTGCCGATCAGCGCCAACCGCGCCTGCGAGTGAGTCAGCACATGGGCGACTGAGTCCGCGGTGAGGTTGGGATAAAGCGGCACCGACACATGCCCTGCCATCCAGATCGCCAGGTCGGCGATGATCCAGTGGGCGCAGTTTTTTGAAATCAGCGCAATGTGCGAGCCCTGGGGCAACTCCCGCGCACGCAGCCAGTGCGCGGCGCAACGGGCCTGGTGGCCGACATCGCCCCAGGTGAGGGCCTGCACCTCACCGCCGCCGATGGGTTGAACGAGGAAGACTTTGCGCGGGTGCCGCGCTTCACGCTCGAAGAAGACCTGCAACGGCAAACGAAAAGCGACAGGCATGGGACGCGCTCCTTTGTGATCCGAGATACAGCCAACCAAGCACTTGCTTGGTTGACTGTATAGCACAGACGAAGGAAACGGCCTGCCGCTCACCACGATGCGAAGCGAGACGCTCTTGATCTGCTCTTGATCTCAGGCGCCCCGTCGAACCACGCTGGCCGGAATTCCGGGTCCTTTTCCAAAAGTGACCCGCCGTTGAACTCTAAGTGGCCGTTACTGCAGGAGTGGATATGTACTCGGTATAACAGTGTCGCCTGTCAGGTCGTCATCGCAGGCAAGCCAGCTCCCACAATTGGATCGCGGGGTGTCAGCGAGATAGGCGTCGGCGGCAGGCCGTCGCGGGAGCAAGCGCCCTCGCCACAGCGTCGCACGATGCCTAGGGATTCTTCACACCCACCAGACTCATCAAGCCAGCCAACGGAAAGTCACCCTCAAGCTCCGCCAGGCTGGCCGTGTACATCGGCTGTGGCTGGCGCTGGTGCCCATGCTGCAGAAAACTGATCAGGCTACCCACCAGCGGTTGGTGGCTAACCAACAGCACGTTGTCATCGGCGTCGAGTTTCTCCAGCACTCGCTGGACATCCCCATCGGGCGTCAGCCACGGCACCGTGCGGATCTCAGGCTCAAAGCCCAGCACATCGCGCACCAACTGCGCCGTCTGCTGCGCCCTTACATAAGGGCTGGCAATGATGGCGCCCAAGGGCTGGCCAATCAGATGCGTAGCACTGCGCAATACTTCGGCGCGCCCGTGCTCGGTGAGGTTGCGCTCGGCGTCCGTGCGCGCATGCGCTTGGGCCTCGCCGTGACGCAGAATCCACACCTTCATAGCTTCGGCTCTTCATCACGCACCGGGTGCGGTGCCGGCGGTACGCTGTGGGCCGCTTCGCCTTCGGGGGCGCGTGGGGTTGGCCAATCGGCGAACGGCCAGGGCTTTTGCTCGGTGTGGAAACTGCCGAAGCGGCCAATCTGCGCCAGGAACTGGCTGAGGCTGTCCCCAAAATTCATCAGGCCCAGGTTCGGTGCGCCGTAGATCAGCCGGTAAACCAATTGCACCACCACCAGCGCACCGAGCAGGAATTGGGCTACCTGCCACACCAGCGCAAATACCAGCATCCACAGGATGCGCAAGACAATCGACTCGTATGGGGGGGCAGCTTTGGGATCGTTCATGACGCGCTCCTCAGTTGAAACCACTGGTGGAAATAAAGTCGACATCGGTCTTGGGCTCGGCCCGCATCAGCAACTCGATGACCTGGTTCAGGGTGCGCCCTTCGAACAGGATCGCATGCAGGCCGGCGACCAGCGGCATGTACACGCCCACTTCCTGGGCCTTGGCCTTCAAAACCTTGAGGGTGTTGACCCCTTCGGCCACTTCACCCAGACGCGTCACCGCCTCCTCCAGGCTCAGCCCTTGGCCCAAGGCAAATCCAACCTGATAGTTGCGGCTTTTAGGCGATGAGCAGGTGACGATCAAGTCACCCACGCCCGCCAGGCCGAGGAAGGTCATCGGGTTGGCGCCCTGGTTCACCGCAAAACGCGTCATCTCGGCCAGTGCGCGGGTAATCAGCATGCTCTTGGTGTTTTCGCCCATGCCCAGGGCCACGGCCATGCCAGCAATGATCGCGTAGACGTTCTTCAAGGCCCCGCCCAATTCGACGCCGAAGCGATCGCCGCTGGCATAGACCCGGAAAGTACGGCCATGCAGCACGGCCTGGACACGCTCGCACAAGGCCTCGTCTTCACTGGCGACCACGGTGGCGGTCAACGCGTGCTCGGCGACTTCCCGAGCAAGGTTTGGCCCGGACAGCACGCCAATGCGCGCCTGAGGGGCGATTTCGGTGAGGATTTCACTCATCAACTTGAAAGTGTGGGCTTCGATGCCCTTGGTCAGGCTGACCAGCAACTTGCCGGCCAGGCGTTCGGCGTGGGGCGCCAATACCGAGCGCAAGGCGCTGGAAGGCAGCGCGACAAAGCACAGGTCGCAGGCCGTGAGGGTTTCCAGCAGGTCGGTCACCGGCTCGACGGCGGGATGAATCTTGATACCTTTAAGGTAACGAGGGTTTTCGCGATGCACGCGAATGGCTTCGGCCTGTTCGGGATCGCGCATCCACTGGCGCACCGCGTGACCGTTCTCGGCCAGCAGGTTAGCCACGGCGGTACCAAAACTTCCGCCTCCCAGGACCGCAATAGGGCGCTGTTCAGTCATATGCAATCCGTTAATCCATACCAGTGGCGATGGCGGCATTATACGGAGCGCCTTGCTTGCGGCCAGCCCCCGTATCAATTCGCGCTCGTCAGAAAATGCCAGAAGCATGCGAAGTAAATGCAAGTCCGACGACTGGCAAACAGCCGCGCCTCGGTTAACATGGGCGGCTATCCGCAATTAACAAGGCCGTGCCGTGTATCTGGGCCCTCCTCCTCGCTCATCATTGTTGTTGGTGCTGTTGTGCGCTACCTGCGCGCAGGCCGACGATCTGTTCCTCGACAGCCAGCCGCTGCCGCAGGTCTTGACCGCCACGCGACTCAAGCAATCGGCCGCCGCCGTGCCCGGCAGCATGACGGTGATCGACAGTGAGCTGATCAAGGCCAGCGGTGCCCGGGACATCTCAGAACTGCTGCGGCTGGTCCCGGGGATGATGGTCGGCTACACCGGCGGCAACCAGGCGTCGGTGAATTACCACGGCACCAGCGCCAGTGACGCACGGCGCATGCAGGTATTGATCGACGGTCGCTCGGTCTACCGCGCCGGCCTGGCCACGGTGGATTGGAGCGATATCCCAGTGGCCATGGAGGACATCGAGCGCATCGAGGTCTTTCGCGGCCCCAACACCGTCAGCTACGGTGCCAATGCGCTGATGGCGGTGGTGAATATCCTCACCCGCTCGCCAGCCAACAGCCACGGCTCGCGGGTAAAGGTCATCCGTGGCGAGCGTGGCATCAATGACTTCTATGCCAGCCAGGGTGTGGGCTGGGAGACCGGCGATTTGCGCTTGTCTCTGTCCGGGCAACAGGACGATGGTTTTGATAGCGACGCGGTCGGCGCCGACCGCCGTGACGGCCGTCGCCTCAACCGTTTCAGCCTGGCGGTGAGCCAGGCCTTGAACGCGCAACAAAGTCTCGATTGGCAACTGAACGTCAAGGAAGGCACCAACCAGCGCCCTTATACCTACGCCCCGGTGTTTGCCGGAATTACCGAAGGCGGCACCAATTCCGATGTCACCGCCAAGGACTACGCAGGCTCCCTGCGCTGGAACTTCGACTTTAACCCCGACCACAGCCTGTATATCCAGGGCTCGGCACAGCAATGGGACCGCAAGCAAATCTGGAAAGCCTGTGACGCCAAGGCCTCGTTCAGCCCTGAACTGACCCAGTTATGGCAGCTCAACCCCAACTATGCCGAATTGCTGGCACGGCACATGGACACCTACAGCCAGGGCTCCGCCCCACCGGGTAACGCCGCCGAACAGGCCTTGGCCAACCAGGTGCTGGACCAGTGGCGCAACGGTGCCAACCAAAGCGTGTGCGGCGATATCGACCAGAGCACCCGCGAAAGCCGCTACGACGTGGAGATCCAGGACACGCTCAGCCTCTCCGACAGCCTGCGCCTAGTCAGCGGTATGAATTACCGCTATGACCGCGCCGACTCCGAAACCTACTTCAATGGCACCCTGGACGACACCACCTGGCGTCTGTTCGGGCATCTGGAATGGCGCGCCAGCGAACACTGGCTGCTGCAAGGTGGCGCCATGTACGAAGACACCCACCTGAGCGGCAACTCGCTGACGCCGCGTGTGGCGGTCAATTACCTGATCAACCCCCGCCACGGCTTGCGCGCGGTGTACTCCGAGGCGATCCGCTCGCCGGACATGTTCGAGAACAACGTCAACTGGAGCTACCGTGTCACCAATCTCAGCTCCCCGACCTACGGGCAAAACGCCGGGCAATATTTTGTCGTGACGCGCGGCCCCGGCAACCTCGACAAAGAGTTGATGCGCTCACGCGAGCTGGGCTACAACGGCTTCTTTGCCGAGCTGGGGCTGAATGTCGACGTGAAGCTGTTCTATGACGAAATCACCGACATGATCAGCTCGCCGCTGCGCAACAACCAATACATCGCCAGCAACGCCAACAGCTCGCGTTTTAGCGGTGCCGAGTCGCAGTTCGACTGGCGCGTGAGTGACGCCGACCGCCTGCGCCTGACCTATGCTTATGTAGACGCCACCTCCAGCAACCCGCTGGACAAAGCGCAAACCGCGCGTAACAGTGGCTCGGCCGGTTGGCTGCGTGAGTGGGGCCAGGGTTGGTCCAGCGCCTTGTTCTACTATGGCGACGACGCACTCAACCAATATCGCTTCCAGCGGGTCGACCTGCGGGTGGCCAAGCGCATTGCCGTAGGCAAAGCCAATGTGGAGCTGGCGGGCATGTTGCAGCAACGCCTGGATGACCAGCCCACCACCTGGGCCGACAACAACTACGACCATCGCCACGTTCTCTACTTCAGCGCCGAGCTGGACTTCTGACATGGCCGACCAGTCACGGATGACCCTCTTGTTGGTTTCACGGTTTTGGCGCCGCGGCCTGCTGCTCGCCTGCCTGCTGCTGACGGCGCCGGCGTGGAGTGCCGACATTCTGCTGACGGCCGCCGAAGACAGCGCCGGCGTGCGCGCCTTTACCCAGGCCCTTGCCCAACAACGCCCCGACGACCAGGTCAGCTTCACGCCACTCAAGCAGTTGCCAGCGCCCAGTCACCTGCCTGCCAGCACACGCCTGATTCTCCTTGACCTGCCAGGTCTGGACTGGCGCCTGCAGGATGCTCAGGGGCCACCAACCCTTGTGCTGCGCATCAGCCGCCTGCAGGCCCGACAACGCCTGGGCAACTCCCACCCGGCAAAAATCAGTCTGCTATGGAGCGACCCGCCGCTGGAACGTCAGCTGCGCCTGATCGCCAATATCCTGCCCCAGGTCCGGCGCGTCGGCGTGCTGTACGGCGTCGATAGCGAATTCCTGCTGCGCGAACTGATCCAGTTCGCCAAACCCTTGGGCCTGGAAATCATGCCCCAGCCCTGGGACAACACCAGCGACAGTCGCCCACTGCAAACCCTGTTCAAAAACAGCGACGTGCTACTGGGCCTCGACGATCCGCAGCTGTACAACCCCAAGACCGTAAAAAACCTGTTGCTGAGCAGCTACGCCCAACAACTGCCGTTGGTGGGGCCCAATGCTGGGTTTGTGCGGGCCGGCAGCCTGGCCAGCACCTACAGCGATCAATCCGACTGGCTCGCGGTGCTGGACCAACTGCTGGACCAGCCGCCGGCCAGTTGGCCCAGCACGCTCTACCCGCAGTACTTCAAAGTCGTGGGCAACCCGCAAGTCGCGCGCTCACTGGGCATCGAACAGGTCGATGAAATCGCCGTTGCCACCCGCCTGGCCGAAGGAGAACAACGCCCATGACCTTGCGCCGTCGTTGGGATATCAACACCCGCACCCAGCTCATTACCCTGGGCCCCGCGCTGCTGTTGACCCTGCTGCTCATCACCTTCTTCACCTTCGTGCGCATCCAGGACTTGCGCCAGGAGCTGGACCACACCGGTCAATTGATCGCCAACCAGTTGGCGCCCGCCACTGAGTACGGCGTGATTTCCGGCAACAACGATGTGCTTGAAACCCTGCTGCGTGCGACCTTGGCCACACCCCATGTGCGCTTCCTGGAGATCCAGGACAGCGCCGAGAACATCCTGGTGTATGTGGAGCAGCCATCCGAGCGGCATGACCGTTCGCTGTCGGTGAAGGTGTTCCAGGCACCGATCCGCCTGCAACACATCCAGCTCAACAACGACTTTTTCCAGGACAACCTCAGCGAACCCAAGGCCCCCCGCGCGGACTACCTGGGACGGGTGATCGTGGGCATGTCCAATGATGCGTTCAGCCAGCGCCAGCAGGAGATCCTGTTCAAGGCAGGAGTCCTGGCGCTGTTTGCCCTGCTGTTTACCTTCCTGCTGGCGCGACGCTTGTCGGCGAGCCTGTCACAGCCGATCAGCGCCATGGGACACGCGGTCAAGGCCATCCAGCAAGGCGATTACAAGACGCCACTGCCCATCGTCGATGACTCGGAATTGGGCGACCTCTCGCGGCATATCAACAACCTGGCCGAGGGCCTTCAACAGGCCAGTCGCGAACAGCAACAAGCCATGGCCCAGTTGATCCAGACCCGTGAAGAAGCCGAGCGGGCGAACAACGCCAAGTCAGATTTCCTGGCGATGATGAGCCACGAACTGCGCACGCCCATGAATGGCGTGCTGGGCATGCTGCAACTGCTGGAAACCACGGAGATGACCGAGGAGCAGACTGAGTACGCGGCGCTGGCTTGCGAGTCCACCGAGCATTTGCTCAAGGTGATCAATGACATCCTCGATTTCTCACGCATTGAACGCGCCGCCCTGGAACTGGAACATATTCCGTTCAGCCTGGCCGATCTGATCAACAGCTGCGCCCAGGCTTTCCAGCACAGCGCCCAGCAGCGCGGGCTGAGCCTGGAACTGCCCATTCCCATGGGCATGGAGGCTCTGCGTGTGCGCGGCGACCCGACGCGGATCCGCCAGATTCTGGTGAACCTGATCGGCAATGCATTGAAATTTACCGAACATGGCAGCGTGACCGTCGAGCCCCACTGGCAAACCCTGGACCATGAATTGGTGTGGTTCACCTGCACCGTGCGTGACAGCGGCATCGGTATTTCCGCCGAACGCCTGGATTTGATGTTCGATGCCTTCCAGCAGGCAGACAGCTCCATTTCCAGGCGTTACGGTGGCACGGGCCTGGGCCTGCCGATTGCGCGCACTCTGGCCGAGCGCATGGGGGGCACCTTGCGCGCCCAGAGCGAGGAAGGCCGAGGCTCGGTGTTCACCTTGGAGATTCCGCTGGCCATCGACCAGCAACAAATGGCGGCCGCTGCTCCCGACGCGCCTGGCAAAGCCAGCGCCGGCGATGGCCGCCATGTGCTGCTGGTGGAAGACAACCCGGTCAACCGCACCGTGGTCGAAGCGATGCTGCGCAGCCTGGGCTTCGAAGTCAGCCTGGCCACGGACGGCGCCGAGGCGATCCGCAGCGCCGAGAGCCTGATTTTCACCGCCATCCTGATGGATTGTCGCCTGCCCTTGATCGACGGCTACGAAGCCACACGGCAGATTCGCCAACTGCCCGGCTGCGCCGATCTGCCGATCATCGCCCTGACGGCCAACGCCTTGCAGGGCGATCGCGAAGCCTGCCTGGCAGCCGGAATGAACGATTACCTGGCCAAGCCGTTCAAACGCACGGATTTGCAGCAAATCCTGCAGCGCTGGGTGCAATAGCGCCGCGCCATCAGCCAACTGCGACTGGCGTGAAAGACGAAAGTGCGGCAGTCTTAGGCACCCGAACGGGCTGATAAACAGGCCCGGTTTAAAATTTCAGTGAACAAGTGTACATTCAGTGCCTTGCCGCTGTGACTTTCACTACAACGCAATAGTCTATGTGTAGGCTGCCGCTATGAGGCATGAACGCTTCATTCGGTTCGGGAAGATTTGCCCTACCCTGCCGCATGGGATTATTGAGGAGCTCGCATGACCAAACAAAACGCCTTTACTCGGGAAGACCTGCTGCGCTGCAGTCGCGGTGAGCTGTTCGGCCCAGGTAACGCGCAACTGCCCGCCCCGAACATGCTGATGGTGGATCGCATCACCCATATCAGCGAAGAGGGTGGCAAGTACGGCAAAGGTGAATTGGTCGCCGAGCTGGATATCACCCCTGACCTGTGGTTCTTCGCTTGCCACTTCGAAGGCGACCCTGTGATGCCAGGTTGCCTGGGCCTTGACGCCATGTGGCAACTGGTTGGCTTCTACCTGGGCTGGCAAGGCCTGCCGGGCCGCGGTCGCGCCCTGGGTTCGGGCGAAGTGAAGTTCTTTGGCCAGGTACTGCCGAGCGCCAAGAAAGTCACCTACAACATTCAAATCAAGCGCGTCCTCAAGGGCAAGCTGAACCTGGCCATCGCCGACGGTTCGGTGACTGTCGACGGTCGCGAGATCTATACTGCCGAAGGCCTTCGGGTCGGCGTATTTACTTCCACTGACAACTTTTAAGGGTTATCCGCATGCGCCGCGTCGTTATCACTGGTCTGGGCATCGTTTCTTGCCTGGGCAATGACAAAGAGACCGTCACCGCTAACCTGCGTGCAAGTCGCCCTGGCATCCGCTTCAACCCGGAATATGCCGAAATGGGTCTGCGTAGCCAGGTTTCCGGCTCCATTGACCTGCCCCTCGAAGAACTGATCGATCGCAAGATCTATCGCTTCGTCGGCCACGCTGCCGCCTACGCCTACCTGGCCATGAAAGACGCGATCGCCGACTCCGGCCTGAGCGAAGACCAGGTTTCGAACGTACGCACCGGCCTGATCGCCGGCTCCGGCGGCGCATCGACCCTCAACCAGATGGAAGCGCTGGACATCCTGCGCGAAAAAGGCGTGAAGCGCGTCGGCC
Source organism: Pseudomonas sp. GW821-FHT07B01 (assembly GCF_059419065.1). Classification (NCBI taxonomy): domain Bacteria; kingdom Pseudomonadati; phylum Pseudomonadota; class Gammaproteobacteria; order Pseudomonadales; family Pseudomonadaceae; genus Pseudomonas; species Pseudomonas sp. GW821-FHT07B01. The sequence goes on from NZ_JBWKRA010000038.1 coordinate 25,580, forward strand.
CTTATCGTGTCACGCGGACCATGGGCAGCACCGTTTCCGCCTGCCTGGCTACGCCATTCCAGATCAAGGGTGTGAACTACTCGATCTCCTCCGCATGCGCCACTAGCGCCCACTGCATCGGGACTGCCGTTGAGCAGATCCAACTGGGCAAGCAGGACATCGTATTTGCCGGCGGCGGTGAAGAAGAGCATTGGAGCCAGTCGTTCCTGTTCGACGCCATGGGCGCATTGTCCACCCAGTACAACGAAACCCCAGAAAAAGCCTCCCGCGCTTACGACGCCAAGCGTGACGGTTTCGTCATCGCCGGCGGTGGTGGCATGGTGGTGGTCGAGGAGCTGGAACACGCCCTGGCCCGTGGCGCGAAGATCTACGCGGAAATCGTTGGCTACGGCGCGACGTCCGACGGCTACGACATGGTTGCGCCAAGCGGTGAGGGCGCCATCCGCTGCATGCAGATGGCAATGTCCACCGTCGACACCCCAATCGACTACCTGAACACCCACGGCACCTCGACCCCGGTCGGCGATGCCAAGGAAATGGAAGGCGTGCGTGCGGTATTTGGCGACAAGGCTCCGAAAATCAGCTCCACCAAGAGCCTGTCGGGTCACTCCCTGGGCGCCGCTGGCGTTCACGAAGCGATCTATTGCCTGCTGATGATGGAAGGCAACTTCATGGCCGGCTCGGCCAACATCGACGAGATTGATCCGGTTGTGGCTGATATGCCGATCCTGACCAAGACCGTTGAAAACGCCAAGATCGACACCGTGATGAGCAACAGCTTTGGTTTTGGTGGCACCAATGCCACCTTGGTACTCAAGCGCTGGCAGGGCAAGTAAGCCCCGCAGGTTGATCACATGAAAAAGCCCCGACTGGTTCGGGGCTTTTTTTGTGCTTTGATTTGAAACCGCGTCGCCTTCATCGCAGGCAAGCCAGCTCCCACATTCGACCGTGCTCACCTTGAAGAAACGCGGTCCAGTGTGGGAGCTGGCTTGCCTGCGATTGGGCCAACCCGGTTCCCCGCCCTACACCGAAAACCGCGCCACCATCGAATTCAGATCCACCGCCAACCGCGACAACTCCTGGCTCGCTGCACTGGTCTGATTGGCCCCGGTCGATGTCTGGTGCGCCAGGTCGCGGATATTCATCAAGTTACGATCCACCTCCCGCGCCACCGCCGCCTGCTGCTCCGAGGCACTGGCGATCACTAGGTTGCGTTCGTTGATCAAGGTGAATGCCGAGGCAATCTCTTCCAGGGCCATGCCCGCCGATTTGGCGATCTCCAGTGTGGAGCGCGCCCGTGTGTTGCTCTGTTGCATCGAGCTGACAGCCTGGTCGGTGCCCTGCTGAATCCCGCTGATCATCTGCTCGATTTCCTGGGTCGACTGTTGTGTGCGATGAGCCAAGGCCCGCACCTCATCGGCTACCACCGCGAACCCGCGCCCGGCATCCCCTGCTCGCGCCGCTTCAATCGCCGCGTTCAGTGCCAGCAAGTTGGTTTGCTCGGCAATCGAGCGAATCACATCCAGCACTGTGCTGATGCCATAGACCTTTTGCGCCAGCGCTTCGACCTGGGTCACATTGGCGGTCACATCGGTCGCGAGGGCTTCAATCGACACCACCGTCTGCTGCACCTGTTCACGCCCTTGCTGGGCAATGCGGTCGGATTCGCGAGACGCCTGGGACGTGGCCACGGCATTGCTCGCCACCTCCTCCACCGCCACCGTCATCTGATTGACTGCCGTGGCCGCCTGTTCGATTTCCTGGTTCTGCTGGTGCAAACCACGGGTCGCATCCTCGGTGACGCAACTGAGTTCTTCGGAAGCCGACGCCAATTGGTTCGATGATTCTGATATGCGCCGGATAGTGTCGCGCAAGCTCTCCTGCATGCGCTTGAGCGCCTGTTGCAAGCGTGCCGGCTCGTCGCTGCCACTGAGCCTGATGTCGCCCGTCAAGTCGCCACTGGCAACGCCCTGGGCCACTTTCAACGACTGTGCCAGCGGCAGCACGATGCTGCGCGTCAGCCACACCGCCAGGCCAATCGTGATCAACGCCGTGACGCCAATCATGGTCATCACCCAGACCCGCGACTGGCTGAACACCTGCTGTGCCAGCCGGGCGGCCTCGTTGGCGCTGGACTTGTTCAGATTGACCAACTCACGCAGCGTCACGGCCATCTGGTCGGCCATCTGATTCATTTCGCCATTGACCACCGCAATGGCCTCCTCCAGCCGATTGGCCTTGGATAAGCCCACCACCTGCTCCTGGCGTTGCAGGTACTGCTGCTCCTCGACCTTGAAGCGATCAAACAGCACGCGCTCCTCAGGCAAGACGATCAACGCCTCGTACACGCCCTCAGCGTGGTGCAAACCGGTTTTGATCTCGGCGATTTTCTGCTCATTCTGTGCCACTGCCTGGGGGTCACGGTTGACCAGCAAGCGCAACGTCAGCGCCCGAATGCGCAACACATCCTGGTTCATCTCCCCCACCGCCATCACGCTGGGCAGCCAATTGGTCTCCACCTGGTCCGACTGCTGGCGCATATTGGCCATCTGCAACAGCGCAAAGCCGCCCAAGACGAACACCATCAACGCCAGCACACCAAAGCCCAGGCCGGCGCGAGGGGCGATATTCAAACTGCGGATATTCATGCCAGGGTTCCTTCCAAAAGTACTGCATCCACCTGCAGCGGGTCTCTTGGACGTTATCGGCACCTGAGGTCATTGGCGTAAGATCAAAACGCGATATCAACGCGCGTCGCCATCGCGATGCGGCTTGGGCAGGATGGCGAGGAAGTTGTCGCGCGCAACCTTGTGGGCAACGTCTTCGGGCAACGCATCGAGGAAAGGATCGAAACGGCGCATCTCCTTGCCCAACTTATTGAAGCGCCCCACAACATCGGAGCCGAGCATGAAGCGATCCGGGAAGCGCTCCACCAGCGCAACCCATTGCGGCCGTGGCTTGCCGGCGTCGTCCAGCAGATACGGTGTGAGCATGCTCCAGGACAAGTCGATATACAGGTTGGGGTAAGCCTCAAGCAGGCGCGCCAAGGTGGGCAGCAAAAACTCCATTTGCACCTGATGACGGTGGATTTCCTTGCTGGTACCGGCATGGGCCCAGATAAAACGCGTGTGCGGGTGGTTGCGTAACGGCTGCTCGACTTCCGCCAGGTACAGTGGGTTGCGCTCACGTTTGGAGGTGATGTTGGAATGCAGCATCACCGGCAGGTCGTTTTCGGCCGCCAGGTGGTAGATGCGCGTCATGGCTTCGTTATTGGCACGCGGCGTGTCGCCGGAAGTCAGCGCGGTGAGGTCATCATGGCGGGTAAACACTTCACCGATGCCCTGCCACAGCCCAGGGTTGAGGTCGAGCATGCGCTGGATGTGGGCGGCGGAGTTCTTGTCGTTGGGATTGAAACCGGCGAGGAACGGGTGAAAGTGCTGGCGTTGCGCAGGAGAAAGTTTATTCACTGCCGCCGCGACGATCACATCCGTGGCGCTGTACCAATAAGCATCGGCGTCGTCACCGGCGTAATAGCGCGGACGCTTGGGCTCGTCTTCGTGCCATTTCTTGGCCACGGGAATCCCGGAAATCATGACGTGCTCAATGCGGTTGTCCGCCATGGCCTTGAGCAGCTTGTCCATGCCGGCGGTCTCCTGAAAGAAATCCACGTAATGCAGGTGCGCGTCGCTGTAGGCATAGTCACGGGCCTGCGCGACAAGGCTGCTGGCGGCGAGCAACAAGGCAAGACTCAGGCGGGCTCCAGACACGGTAAAACCTCAATAAGGGTTGATACGGGTAGACCTTGCGCCAGCCTTCAGGGTTCAGCATGGAAAAAACCGGAACACTGGAGTGCCAGCATGCTCTATAACTGCATGACCTTCATCCTGCGCCCTTATGAGGTTTGCCATGCCTGTTACCGTTAATACGCTGAACGCTGAAAACTTCCGTCACAGCGTGAATATCAATAATCACGAGCTGTTTACCGACCTGCCCAAGAGCCTGGGCGGTGACGATTCGGCGCCCTCCCCCCACGATTATTTCGATGCTGCGCTGGCGTCGTGCAAAGCCTTGACCGTAAGGCTCTACGCGCAGAAAAAAGCTATCCCGCTGACCGGCGTGACCGTGGAGGTCACTCACGACAGCGCCGAAGAGCAAAAGGGTAAATACAAGCTCAACGTCAAGCTGACCCTCAAGGGCGTACTCACCGACGCCCAGCGCGATGAACTGCACCGCGTCGCCGATAAATGCCCGGTACATAAGCTGATGACCACTGCCGAAGTCACTATCGAGACGAAATTGTCGGAAGGTGCCTTCAGCCAATAGCCCCACCTTCCCATCGAGCGGGTTATGCTCAAAGCATCCAACCCGCTCAGACTGGGATGCCCATGACCACTCTCACCGTGATTCGCCCTCGCCCCGAAGATGTAGAAGGCCAGCCTATCCTGCGGCCCCTGCCCTCGCGTGAATGCCGCAGCGTCGGGCCCTTTGTGTTTTTCGACCATATGCTGCCGACCCGCTACGCACCGGGTAACGGTATGAATATCCGCCAGCATCCTCATATCGGCCTGTCCACCCTCACCTACCTGTTTGAAGGCACCTTGCAGCACAAGGACAGCCTTGGCTCGGACCAGGTGGTGCAAGCCGGCGATGTCAGCTGGATGACCGCCGGCAGCGCGATTGCCCACGTCGAGCGCACACCTGAAGCGGTCAAGGCCAGGGGTTTCAACCTGCATGGCCTGCAGGTGTGGCTGGCCTCGCCCAAGGACCACGAGACCGGGCCCGGACACTACAGCCATCACCCAGCGGCGAGCTTGCCGATAAGCGATAACCTCGGCGTGCAGGTGCGTTTGATCGCCGGTGATGGTTTTTGCCTCAGGTCACCGGTGCCGGTACTGTCGCCGACGCTGTATGCCGAGGTACAGATGCAAACCGCCACCACCCTGTTGATTCCTGATGAACATGAGGAACGTGCGGTGTATGTGCTGGAGGGTGAGGTGCAGTTGGACGGTGAAGCCCTGGAGGTGAACAGCTTGGTGGTATTGCCGACTGGGCAGGAGATGACCCTGTATGCCGAGAGTGATTGCCACCTGATGGTATTTGGCGGGGCTCCGCTGGATGGGCCACGACGGATCAACTGGAATTTTGTGGCGAGTGATCCGGCGGTGATCGAGCAGGCGAGACAGCGTTGGGCGGCTGGGGATTGGCCGACTGTGCCGGGGGAGTCAGAAAGAATCGAGTTGCCTGTGAAATAGCTATCGCAGGCAAGCCAGCTCCCACATTTGATGGGTATACACATTTTAGAATGTAGGAGCTGGCTTGCCTGCGATGGCGTCCGATCAGGCGCTGAGAAATCAGCCCTTGAACACTTCATCCAACAAGTTATGCATCGACTGGAAAGCCCGCGCAGCGGTCTTGGCGTCGTACATCATCTTGCCTGGCACATTGGCATGGGGGTCGGTGAAGGAATGCACCGCACCGCCGTAGCTCAGCAACTGCCAATCCACACCCGCCGCGTTCATTTCATCTTCGAACGCCGGCAGTTGCTCTTTGGGCACCAACGGGTCCGAGGCGCCATGCAGCACCAGCACTGAACCCTTGATGTTCTTCGCGTCTGCGGGGTTCGGTGTATCCAGAGTGCCATGGAACGACACGGCAGCCTTCAGCGGCGCGCCGGTACGGGCCAGTTCCAGGGAGCAGCAACCGCCAAAGCAGAAGCCGAAGGTGGCCAGTTTCGACGTGTCCACCGCGGCTTCAGCTTGGCCTTGCAGTTGCTCGAAGGCGGCTTGCATGCGCTTGTTCAGCAACGGGCGATCATTCTTCAACGGCATCATCGCCGCGCCCGCTTCATCGCCATTTGAAGGACGTACGTTTTGCCCGTAGAGGTCGGCAATCAGCACCACGTAGCCTTTGCCGGCAACGGCCTTCGCGATCTCTTCGGCCCCCGCACTCACGCCCATCCAGTTCGGCGCCATCAGCAGTCCCGGCAACGGGCCCTTGTGGCTGGCATCGAATGCCAGACGGCTTTCATAAGACTGGCCATCAATCTGATAGACCACGGAACGTACAGTGACTTGGCTCATGATTCACTCCAGTTGAGGTGCGCACAAACGAAAAAACCCGCCGAAGCGGGTTTTTCTACAACGGTGTTAAACCGACAATTCAACCAACAGCTTGTTCAGTCGGCGCACATACGCGGCCGGGTCCTTCAAGCTGTCGCCGGCTGCCAGGGCGGCCTGGTCGAAGAGGATGTGCGACAGGTCACCAAACCGCTCTTCGCTCTGCTCGCCATCGAGTTTCTCGATCAGCGGGTGAGACGGGTTGAATTCGAAGATGGGCTTGGAATCCGGCACTTTCTGGCCGCTGGCTTCCAGGATCTGGCGCATCTGCATGCCCAGGTCCTGCTCGCCGATGGCCAGGATCGCAGGAGAGTCGGTCAGGCGGTGGGAAACCCGCACTTCACTCACCGCTTCGCCCAGGGAAGCCTTGATGCGCTCAACCAGGCCCTCTTTGGACTTGGCGACTTCTTCGGCTTCTTTCTTCTCTTCTTCGGAGTCCAGGTTACCCAGGTCCAGGTCACCACGGGCCACGTCGACGAAGGTTTTGCCGTCGAACTCGGTGAGGTAGCTCATCAGCCACTCATCGATACGGTCGGTCAGCAGCAGCACTTCGATGCCTTTCTTGCGGAAGACTTCCAGGTGCGGGCTGTTCTTGACCTGAGCGTAGGTTTCGCCGGTCAGGTAGTAGATCTTGTCCTGACCTTCCTTGGCACGTGCCAGGTAGTCAGCCAGGGACACAACCTGCTCACCGTCTTCGCCTTGAGTCGAGGCAAAACGCAGCAAACCGGCGATTTTTTCCTTGTTGGCAAAATCTTCTGCCGGGCCTTCTTTCATGACCTGACCGAAGTTTTTCCAGAAGCTCTTGTATTGCTCAGGCTCGTTCTTCGCCAGCTTTTCCAACATGTCGAGTACGCGCTTGGTCAGCGCCGACTTCATGGAGTCGATGATCGGGTCTTTCTGCAGGATTTCCCGCGACACGTTCAGCGACAGGTCGTTGGAGTCGACCACACCTTTGATAAAGCGCAGGTACAACGGCAGGAAGGATTCCGCCTGGTCCATTACGAACACGCGCTGCACGTACAGCTTCAGGCCTTTTGGCGCTTCACGCTGGTACAGGTCGAACGGAGCACGGGCCGGTACGTAGAGCAGCGAGCTGTATTCGAGCTTGCCTTCAACCTTGTTGTGGCTCCAGCTCAGCGGGTTCTCGTAGTCGTGCCCGATGTGCTTGTAGAACTCCTGGTATTCCTCGTCCTTGATCTCGGTACGCGGACGGGTCCACAGGGCGCTGGCGCGGTTGACGGTTTCCCACTCCACCGCAGGGGCTTCTTCGCCTTCGGCAACGGTCTGTTCCTTGGGCAACTCGATCGGCAACGCGATGTGGTCGGAGTACTTCTTGATGATGTTGCGCAGACGCCAGCCATCGGCGAATTCGTCTTCACCGGCTTTCAAGTGCAGCACGATGCGCGTGCCGCGGTCAGCCTTGTCGATAGTGGCGATTTCAAATTCGCCCTCGCCTTTTGAAGCCCAGTGCACGCCTTCGCTGGCGTCAAGGCCGGCGCGGCGGCTGAATACTTCAACCTTGTCGGCGACGATGAAGGCCGAATAGAAGCCCACGCCGAATTGGCCGATCAGGTGAGAGTCTTTTTTCTGGTCGCCCGACAGGTTCTTCATGAAATCTGCGGTACCGGACTTGGCGATGGTCCCCAGGTGGGTGATCGCATCGTCACGGCTCATGCCGATACCGTTGTCTTCGAGGGTGACGGTCTTGGCGTCTTTGTCGTAGCTCACACGGATCTTGAGTTCCGCGCCGCCTTCCAGCAACTCGGGCTTGGACAGGGCTTCGAAACGTAATTTATCGACAGCGTCAGAGGCGTTCGAGATCAATTCGCGAAGGAAAATTTCCTTGTTGGAATACAGCGAATGGATCATGAGGTGCAGCAGTTGCTTCACCTCGGTCTGGAAGCCCAGGGTTTCCTTTTGAGTTTCCACACTCATGGTCATCAAACTCCAATTGGATGGCAGTGGCCGCGCCCTTGAGGGTTGGCGGCGGGTTGTCATCAAAGTTGGGGACTAAGACCAGGATTTCAAGGGCGAACCAATTCCTCAATTTTGAAATGTGCCCGGGCAGTGGCAATCGGTTCGGCCGGCGTGCTCTGCCAGGCGGTAATCGCCACGTTGGCCACGCGCCGGCCCTGGCGCCATACCTGACACTTGGCATAAGTGTCCCGAAACTGGCCGGCGCGCAGATAATCCAGGGAGAAGTCGATGATTTTCGGCAGGCCCGGAGCGCCGGTGAACACCAGCAGGTGCATGGCGGCTGCCAGCTCCATGAAGCCGGCGATCACCCCGCCATGCAACGCTGGCAATATGGGGTTACCAATATTGTCCTTGCTGGCCGGCAGGCGAAACAGCAACTCATCCCCAAGGCGGGTGCATTCGATGCCGATCAGCCTGGCATAGGGCACCAGCTCGAGCAGCGCATCGTAGTCGCCACGATCGAGGGCTTGCTCCAGGCGTGTCTTGAACCGATGCGTCATGCCTGTTCTCCCTTGACGACAGTGCCCAAGCCTTGGGTGCCTTTGAGGCGCTTGCCCATGCGCATGAATGTGCCCACCACATGGGCGATAGGTTGTTGCGGGTCATCCTGATAGGCAACGCCACGGGTGAAGATCACGTCGGTGGTCACCCGGTAGCATTGCGCGAAGCCATACACCGGCTTATGGGGTTCGGCGGGATGCATGTAGTCGATACGCAGGTCCAGGGTGGGGCACACCTCGAACTCGGGCAGTACGCACAGGGTTGCCATGCCGCACGCGGTGTCCATCAATGAGGTCAGCGCGCCGCCGTGGATCACCCCGCTCAGGGGGTCACCGACGATATGCGGCCCATAAGGCAGTACGAGGGTCATGCCCTCCTCGCTGGCTTCATGCACCGTCACGCCCAGCACATGGCAATGGCGCAGGGCCGAAACGAAGCGCACGGCACGCTCTAACAAAGGGTTTTCGGTCATTGTTTTTAGACTCTTATTAGTGTGAATTCGGCGGATTGGAATGACTGGGTAAAGTTCCTGTACGAAACATGCTATATATCTGTGGGACATAAGGAACTAATGCTGGCCCCTTGGGTTCGAAAGGCCAGTAGATATCTTCAATAAGGAGAAACACCCCATGCGTAAGACATTAGCTATTTCCATGATGCTGGCCGCTGCTCTCGGTCTGGCTGCCTGCGACAAGAAATCCGAAGACAAAGCCCAAGATGCCGCTGCACACTCTGAGCAAGCACAGCAAGACATGGCTAAAGCACAGGATAAAGTGAACGACGCTGCGAAAGAAAACGCTGAAGCTGCCAAAGCTCAGGCCGAATCGAACGAAGCTGCTGCAAAAGAAGCTGCACCTGCCGCACCTGCAGAACCTGCCAAGCAGTAATCGCAGGGTTTGAAGCTGTATTGCAGCAAAAAGAAAGCCCGCTGATTAAAGCGGGCTTTTCTTTGTCTGCGATTTGCTTGCAACGCTACTGTGCGCCGTCTTTTACAACGTCTACTGCCGGCATATCGGTAGGGGTGTACACCATCACCTGCAATACATCGGAATGGAACTCGCGGCGGTACAGCACCAACACCACCCCGCTGCTCATCAACATGAACAACCAGGGGCTGACAAACCAGGCCAGCATGGTCATGCCAAAGTAATACGCGCGCAGGCCAAAGTTGAACTGGTTGGCCGCCATCGAAATCACTCGCGCCGCCCGCAGAGCAAATGCCTTGCGCTCCTGCTCCGACACATGCCGCTCACCGATCATGGGCGCCGAGCCCACCAGCACCGCCGCGAAGTTGTACTGGCGCATGCACCAACTGAAGGTGAAAAAGGCGTAGACGAACACCAGTGCCAGGCACAGCAACTTGATCTCCGACATGCCCTGGGATGCCTGCTGCACCATGGGAATGTCCGCCAGCAATGACACTGCGCGTTCCGAAGCCCCCAGCACGGTGAGAATACCGGCGAGGATGATCAAGGTGCTGGAGGCGAAGAAGGAGGCATTGCGCTCCAGGTTACCGATCACACTGGCGTCGGCGATACGGTTGTCGCGCAGCAGCATGCGGCGCATCCAGTCTTCACGGTACAGGTGCAACACGCTGGCCAGGCACGCCGTGTCCCGGGCTTTCCACGTTGCGTAACGGGTGTAGCCGCCCCAGCAGATGACAAACCAGAGTGCTGCAAGCAGATGAACTTGATTGATTTCGACAAACGACATGTAGGTCCTTGTACAGGGTAGCCATGGTGAAAACGCGGTCAAACTGTGGGAGCGGGCTTGCTCGCGAATGCGGTGTGCCAGCTGCATATTAGTT
>NZ_JBWKRA010000039.1:0-29718 GCF_059419065.1 Pseudomonas sp. GW821-FHT07B01
GCGCGCACGATGGCGGCGGAGTCGTTGGCGGTGACGGCGCGGGCTTCCACGGCGGCAGCGGCGCCGGCACCGTCGAGACGGTCCATGTTGGCTTCGGTGGCGTGGCCGGCGTTGGCGCCTTTAGCGGCTACTTCGCCTTCTTCTTCTTTGTCGAATTCGTCCCAGCTCAGCATGACGTGTCGTCTCCTGCGTGAGGGCTCAAAGGTGCCCGTGTGAAACCGGATGGTTGGGTGTTCACACGGCCCTCGGGCCGCGGTGGATCTTAAGGAATCGTTTGTTGCAACAGCTCGCGCAGGCAAATAAACGGAATCAGATTACGGGTGCTGCATGAGGCTTGAGGGGCGCAGCGATGCGTGCTCGCTGCAGCGCAGGCTCAAGGTCTGGCTCTTTATCCCTGTGTAAAGGGATATTGCAGGCCCGATTTACCCGCGCATTATAGGGAAAAATTCAGGTTTGTGTTGCGGCGGATGGTCACTTGAGAGCGCCAAAATGACGTGGGTTTCGGCCAAAGCGAGTGTTTGCAAGGCTTTGCTGGGCGTGGGGGGGGTTGACGGGCGGGGATGTTTTTTTTGGGGCAGGGGAAGGGGGCGTAAAAAGAGTGGTCGTGGCTGAAATCGCCATCGCAGGCAAGCCAGCTCCCACAATTGATGTGGGGTGTATTCAAGGGCGGGTTCTTGGCCGCAAGAACGATTTCTTGCGGCAATTAAGAATCCAACTTCAGAAGTTGTTAGCCGTTAGAGCAACCATTGCCCATCACTTGATAGTTAAGAATATGACGCTGGCCTTGCGAATCTTCATATTCCATCTTCACCGGTACAACTTCGCAGACTTCTGGAATGCTGCTCATGGACAAGACTTTGGCAACATCCAAGTGCGTGCTATAGGTGTAATCCTCAACAATCGGGGCGCTCTGGCCGGCCAGTTCAGTCGGAGCCTCGTCGGCCAGGGCGGCGGTGGCGCACAAGCTGCTCAGGGCCATCACTAATAACGCTTTCATTGCTTCATTACCTTCTTCAGGGCGAAAGGGGGCACGGGGCCCTTGTGAGGCCGCGTGTGTCACTTAAAAGTTGGGAAGTTCGGATTAACGTTGCCTTCGTGGGGGCTGTTGCGTTGTTAATCAGAGTGCCTTGTTGGCGGAGTTGATTTTAGGCGCCTCGGTTATATTCATATACCCGTGGTTTTGATAAACACTTTTGGCGGTTTTTGTAACAATCCCTCAATCAAGATTTTTTCAGAAACCTGCCAGCCGCCGCAGCACGCGGGCCAGAGCGGTGAAAAGGCATAGCAGGGCAATTTGTAGGGTCTTGTTACTACCATCGTCGAATGGTTCTATAGGCCCACCCCGGCTACAACAGGGGCCATACAACAACAACTATGTCACCGAGGTAAGAAAGATGAGTGCGGCTTCCCTGTACCCCGTTCGCCCCGAAGTAGCAGCCAATACGCTGACCGACGAGGCGACCTACAAGGCCATGTACCAGCAGTCGGTGGTCAACCCCGATGGCTTCTGGCGCGAGCAAGCCAAGCGCCTTGACTGGGTCAAGCCTTTCACCGCGGTGAAGCAGACCTCTTTCGACGACCACCATGTCGACATCAAATGGTTCGCCGATGGCACCCTGAACGTTTCCTACAATTGCCTGGACCGTCACCTCGCCGAGCGTGGCGACCAGATCGCAATCATCTGGGAGGGCGACGACCCTGCCGAGAGCCGCAACATCACCTACCGCGAGTTGCATGAGGAAGTCTGCAAGTTCGCCAACGCCTTGCGCGGCCAGGATGTGCACCGCGGCGATGTGGTGACTATCTATATGCCGATGATTCCCGAAGCCGTGGTCGCCATGCTGGCCTGTACCCGCATCGGCGCGATCCATTCGGTGGTGTTTGGCGGTTTTTCCCCGGAAGCCCTGGCCGGTCGCATCATCGACTGTAAGTCGAAAGTGGTGATTACCGCTGACGAAGGCATCCGCGCTGGTAAGAAGATTCCGCTGAAGGCTAACGTTGACGACGCGCTGACCAACCCGGAAACCAGCAGCATCCAGAAGGTGATCGTGTGCAAGCGCACCAATGGCGCGATCAAGTGGAACCAGCATCGCGATATCTGGTACGAAGACCTGATGAAAGTGGCGGGCACCGTCTGCGCGCCAAAAGAAATGGGCGCCGAAGAAGCGCTGTTTATCCTCTATACCTCTGGCTCTACCGGCAAGCCTAAAGGCGTGCAGCACACCACCGGCGGCTACCTGCTCTATGCGGCCCTGACCCACGAGCGTGTATTCGACTATCGCCCGGGCGAAATCTACTGGTGCACTGCCGACGTGGGCTGGGTCACTGGCCACACCTACATCGTCTACGGCCCGCTGGCCAATGGCGCGACCACGCTGCTGTTCGAAGGCGTGCCGAACTACCCGGACATCACCCGCGTGGCGAAGATCGTCGACAAGCACAAGGTCAACATCCTCTACACCGCACCGACTGCGATCCGCGCCATGATGGCGTCCGGCACCGCGGCCTGCGAAGGCGCCGACGGCAGTAGCCTGCGCCTGCTGGGTTCGGTGGGCGAGCCGATCAACCCGGAAGCCTGGGACTGGTACTACAAGAACGTCGGCCAATCCCGTTGCCCGATCGTCGACACCTGGTGGCAAACCGAAACCGGCGCCACGCTGATGAGCCCACTGCCAGGCGCCCATGCGTTGAAGCCGGGTTCGGCGGCACGGCCGTTCTTCGGGGTGGTGCCGGCGCTGGTGGACAACCTGGGCAACATCATCGAAGGCGCCGCCGAAGGCAACCTGGTGATTCTCGATTCCTGGCCAGGCCAGGCGCGTACCCTGTACGGCGACCATGACCGTTTTGTCGACACGTACTTCAAGACCTTCCGCGGCATGTACTTCACCGGTGACGGCGCGCGTCGCGATGAAGACGGTTACTGGTGGATCACGGGCCGTGTGGATGACGTATTGAACGTGTCCGGCCACCGCATGGGCACTGCCGAGATTGAAAGCGCCATGGTTGCGCACCCCAAAGTCGCCGAGGCGGCGGTGGTGGGTGTGCCGCATGACATCAAGGGGCAGGGCATTTATGTGTATGTCACCTTGAAGAATGGTGAAGAGCCTAACGAAGCACTGCGCCTGGAACTGAAGAACTGGGTGCGCAAGGAAATCGGGCCGATTGCCTCGCCGGATGTGATCCAGTGGGCGCCTGGGTTGCCAAAAACGCGCTCGGGGAAAATCATGCGGCGCATTTTGCGCAAGATCGCCACGGCTGAATACGATGGGTTGGGGGATATCTCCACCCTGGCAGATCCAAGCGTGGTGGCGCATTTGATTGAAACGCACAAGACCATGAACGTCGCGTAAGCGGAGTAGGTGGGACAAAGCCCCATTCGGTGCAAGCCGGGTGGGGCTTTTTTGTACGGCCTCAAGACCGCCCAGATTTAGTGTGGGAGCTGGCTTGCCTGCGATAGGGGTATGTCAGGCAAAGGTTGGTTGGCTGAGGCATCCCTATCGCAGGCAAGCCAGCTCCCACAGTTCAGATTGCATTTCATAAGGGGGTATGGATGGCGGTCTGACAGACCTGCATAGCCACCAAACCAATAAATATCGGTTTTCCCCGTAGGACGTTTCTGAATGTTACCGCCTCGCTCAAATGTGTAACCGCCCGCACAAACCTGGGGCGATGGACCACGCCTACGCCCCGAAAAACCGCGTTCTAGACATCCCCACAAATAAGATTAAACGCCAGACTTGCCGTGCTAGAAGGGTTTGCGAATAATAGGCCCGCAATTTGCAGCATCATCAGGTTTAATATCTTTTGTCTCTGCATAAAATTCAGAGGCTGTCAATGAGCTGGAACCGCTTTCTCAGTGCTTCTGTAAATTGTTGTCGCATTGAGGAAATATCGGCCTCCGGCCTGTCGTTAGAATGCCGATCACTCGCTCGTCGTCGCAGGTGTCGCCCGCGCAGGACGCAGCACCGCTATTCGGTTACACCTTCGCCGCATCGTGGGCCATGGCTCATACTGCTGTTTTTGCCCTATACCGATGGAGTCCCAAGATGAAGAAACTCGTGCTGTTGGGCGCCCTGGCGCTGTCCGTGCTGTCCATGCAGGCTTTCGCCGAAGGCAAGCCGCTGAAAATTGGTATCGAAGCGGCTTACCCTCCGTTTGCCTCGAAGGCGCCGGATGGCAGCATCGTCGGTTTTGACTACGACATCGGCAATGCGCTGTGCAAGCAGATGGACGTCAAGTGCACCTGGGTCGAGCAGGAATTCGATGGTCTGATCCCGGCACTCAAAGTGCGTAAGATCGACGCGATCCTGTCGTCCATGTCCATCACTGACGACCGCAAGAAATCCGTGGACTTCACTACCCGCTACTACCTGTCCCCAGCGCGCCTGGTGATGAAGGAAGGCACCACCGTCAGCGACGGCCTGGATGAGCTCAAAGGCAAGACGATCGGTGTGCAGCGCGGTTCGATCCACGACCGTTTCGCCCGTGAAGTCCTGGCGCCAAAAGGTGCGAATATCAAGGGCTACAGCACCCAGAACGAAATCTACCTGGATGTGGCCGCCGGTCGTCTCGACGGTACCGTGGCTGATGCCACCCTGCTGCAAGACGGCTTCCTGAAAACCGACGCCGGCAAAGGCTACGCGTTTGTAGGCCCATCGTTCACCGAAGCCAAATACTTCGGCGACGGTATCGGCATCGCAGTGCGCAAAGGCGACAAGGAAAACCTTGAGCGCATCAATGCGGCCATCGCTGCGATCCGTGCCAACGGCGAATACAAGAAAATCCAGGACAAGTACTTCGACTTCGATATTTACGGCGCTGACGCCAAGTAACTCATCGCAGCTGTCTGTCCGAAATGGCGCAAGCAACAGTCATCCTGAAGTTTGCGCCATTTTTTCATCCCCCTTTTCGAGGACCTGAATCATGTTGAAAGGCTACGGGGCCGTCATCCTCGATGGCGCATGGTTGACGCTTCAGCTCGCCTTGTCGTCCATGGCCTTGGCCATCGTTCTGGGTCTGATCGGGGTCGCGCTACGCCTGTCGCCGGTACGCTGGCTGGCTTGGCTGGGCGACCTGTACTCCACGGTGATCCGCGGGATCCCCGACCTGGTGCTGATCCTGCTGATTTTCTACGGCGGTCAGGACTTGCTCAACCGCGTCGCGCCGTTGCTGGGCTTTGACGACTATATCGACTTGAACCCCCTGGCCGCCGGTATCGGCACCCTGGGTTTCATCTTTGGCGCTTACCTCTCGGAAACTTTCCGTGGCGCCTTCATGGCCATTCCCAAGGGGCAGGCTGAAGCCGGCCTGGCGTATGGCATGAGCAGCTTCCAGGTGTTTTTCCGGGTGATGGTGCCGCAGATGATTCGGCTGGCGATCCCCGGGTTTACCAACAACTGGCTGGTATTGACCAAGGCCACCGCGCTGATTTCGGTGGTAGGTCTGCAAGACATGATGTTCAAGGCCAAGCAGGCGGCAGACGCCACCCGCGAG
Source organism: Pseudomonas sp. GW821-FHT07B01 (assembly GCF_059419065.1). Taxonomy (NCBI): domain Bacteria; kingdom Pseudomonadati; phylum Pseudomonadota; class Gammaproteobacteria; order Pseudomonadales; family Pseudomonadaceae; genus Pseudomonas; species Pseudomonas sp. GW821-FHT07B01. The sequence goes on from NZ_JBWKRA010000039.1 coordinate 5,494, forward strand.
CCTTTTACCTTCTTCCTCGCAGTGGCGGCGATGTACCTGGTGATCACCAGCGTGTCGTTGCTGGCCTTGCGTTACCTTGAGAAGCGCTACTCGGTAGGCGTAAGGGCGGCTGATCTATGATCTTCGACTACAACGTCATCTGGGAGGCCATGCCGCTGTACCTTGGCGGCTTGCTGACCACCCTGAAACTGCTCGCTATCTCGCTGTTCTTCGGCCTGCTCGCGGCCTTGCCCCTGGGCTTGATGCGCGTGTCCAAGCAGCCGATCGTCAACGGCGTGGCCTGGCTTTACACCTACGTGATCCGCGGCACGCCGATGCTGGTGCAGCTGTTTTTGATCTACTACGGCCTGGCACAGTTCGAAGTGGTGCGCGAAAGCTTCCTGTGGCCGCTGCTGTCCAGTGCCACGTTCTGTGCGTGCCTGGCGTTTGCGATCAACACCAGCGCCTACACCGCCGAAATTATCGCCGGTAGCCTCAAGGCCACGCCTAACGGTGAGATCGAAGCGGCCAAGGCCATGGGCATGTCGCGCTACAAACTGTACCGCCGCATCCTGTTGCCGTCGGCCCTGCGCCGTGCGCTGCCGCAGTACAGCAACGAAGTGATCATGATGCTGCAGACCACCAGTCTGGCCTCCATCGTCACGCTGATCGACATCACCGGTGCCGCGCGCACGGTGAACGCCCAGTATTACCTGCCGTTCGAAGCCTATATCACCGCCGGCGTGTTCTACCTGTGCCTGACCTTCATCCTGGTGCGCCTGTTCAAGTTGGCCGAGCGCCGCTGGCTGAGCTACCTGGCTCCACGGAAGCACTGATATGGAACGTATCGATCATCTGCTGCCCTGGGGGCATTTGGGCTGCGAACGCCAACTGAGCGTGTTTCGTTTCGGCAGTGGCGAGCGCAAGGCCTATATCCAGGCCAGCCTGCACGCCGATGAATTGCCGGGTATGCGTGCCGCGTGGGAGCTGAAAAAACGCCTCACCACGCTGGAACAGCAGGGCGCCCTCAACGGCGTGATCGAGTTGGTGCCGGTGGCCAACCCGATGGGCCTTGGCCAACTGTTGCAAGGCAGCCACCAGGGGCGTTTCGAAGTGGGCAGCGGCAAGAACTTCAATCGCGACTTCGTTGAGTTGAGTGAGCCGGTCGGTGCATTGTTACAAGGCAAGCTGGGGGATGACCCGCACGCCAATGTGCGCCTGATCCGCCAGGCCATGAGCGATACGCTCACCGCCTTGCCCGAGCCGAGCAGCCAGTTGCAAGGCATGCAACGCATCCTGCTGAGCCATGCCTGCACCGCCGATGTGGTGCTGGACCTGCATTGCGACGCCGAAGCTGCACTGCACATGTACGCGCTGCCCCAACACTGGCCGCAGTGGCGGTCGCTGTCGGCACACCTGAATGTGAAGGTCGGCCTGCTGGCGGAAGATTCCGGCGGCAGTTCGTTTGACGAGGCGTGCTCGTTGCCGTGGCTGCGTTTGTCGCGCCTGTTCCCCGAGGCGCAGATTCCGCTGGCCTGCCTGGCAACGACGTTGGAGTTGGGCGGCCAGGCCGACACCGGCCGTGATGAAGCCATCTTCCACGCCGAAGGCATCCTTGCGTTCCTCGCCGAACAAGGCTTGATCAAGGGCGAGTGGCCCGCGCCGCAACACGAACCTTGCGAAGGTGTGCCTTTCGAGGGCACCGAACTGCTGTTCGCGCCCCATGCCGGGGTGATCAGTTACCTGCGTAAAGCGGGCGACTGGGTAGAAACCGGCGACGAGATTTTTGAAGTGATTGACCCCCTGACCGACCGCGTAAGCACTATTTGCGCGGGCACCTCGGGGGTGTTGTTTGCCGTTGAACGGCTACGTTATGCCCAAGCGGGTTTCTGGCTGGCCAAGGTGGCGGGGCGCGAAGCGCTGCGTCACGGGCGCTTGCTCAACGACTGACCACCTGTTTTTGTGAGAACCGACCGCATGTACAAGCTTGAAGTCCAAGACCTGCATAAACGCTATGGCAGTCATGAAGTGCTCAAAGGTGTGTCCCTGGCCGCCGCCGCCGGTGATGTGATCAGCATCATCGGTTCCAGCGGTTCGGGCAAAAGTACCTTTTTGCGCTGCATCAACCTGCTGGAGCAGCCCCACGCCGGCAAGATTTTGCTCAATAACGAAGAGCTGAAACTGGTGGCCAACAAGGACGGCGCCATGAAGGCTGCCGACCCCAAGCAGTTGCAGCGCATGCGTTCGCGCCTGTCCATGGTGTTCCAGCATTTCAACCTGTGGTCGCACATGACCGCGATTGAAAACGTGATGGAGGCCCCGGTGCACGTGTTGGGCATATCCAAGAAAGAAGCCCGCGAGAAGGCCGAGCATTACCTGGCCAAAGTCGGCGTGGGCCATCGTAAGGATGCGTTCCCCGGCCACATGTCCGGTGGCGAGCAGCAGCGCGTAGCGATTGCCCGGGCACTGGCGATGGAGCCTGAGGTGATGCTGTTCGACGAACCTACTTCTGCGCTGGATCCGGAGCTGGTAGGCGAAGTACTCAAGGTGATGCAGGACCTGGCCCAGGAAGGCCGCACCATGGTGGTCGTGACCCACGAAATGGGCTTTGCCCGCGAAGTGTCGAACCAATTGGTGTTTTTGCACAAAGGCATCGTTGAAGAGCGTGGCAACCCGCGGGAAGTGCTGGTGAACCCGCAGTCGGAACGGTTGCAGCAGTTCCTCTCTGGCAGTTTGAAATAATCAAGACTGCTTTTGTGCACCGGGATAGTGCATGCTCCGCAGTCTTGAGGTAAGCCCCGATCCCCTGTGGGAGCTGGCTTGCCTGCGATAGCGATGTATCAGCCAATGATGTGTTAACTGACCCACCGCCATCGCAGGCAAGCCAGCTCCCACTTTTGATCTGTGTTTGTTTTGGGATTTGTAGTTGATTACGGGCTAGCATTGGCCCACAGCTTCTTTCACCGTTTTCGCTCCGGATAGCACTCCATGACCGCCCACAAAATTGGTTTCCTGATTTGGCCCAGCACAAAAGCCCTCACGCTTGCGCTGGCTGAGGAGGCCTTGCGCGTTGCCCAGCGGGTGCATCCGGATGTGATCTACGAGTTGTCGTTCCTGCTCGCCGAACCCGCAGTCGAAGGTGCCTGGCAACTGCCGGGCGAGCCGTGGGCCGGTAAGCTGGAGGGTTTTCAGAAGTTGTTCCTGTTGGCCGACGAACCGCCGACGGTCATCGCTTCGCCACTGAGCTCCGCGCTCAAGCAGCTTGTTCGGGCGGGGTGTGTGATCGGCGGCTTGTCGGCGGGGGTGTACCCGTTGGCCCAACTGGGCCTGCTCGATGGCTACCGCGCCGCCGTGCACTGGCGCTGGCAGGACGATTTCGCCGAGCGTTTCCCCAAGGTCATCGCCACCAGCCACCTGTTTGACTGGGACCGTGATCGCCTGACCGCTTGCGGCGGCATGTCGGTACTTGACCTGCTGTTGGCGGTATTGGCGCGTGACCATGGCGCCGAGTTGGCCGGTGCTGTGTCTGAAGAACTGGTGGTGGAGCGCATCCGCGAAGGCGGCGAGCGCCAGCGTATCCCGTTGCAAAACCGCCTGGGCTCCAGCCACCCTAAGCTGACCCAGGCGGTATTGCTGATGGAGGCCAATATCGAAGAGCCGCTGACCACTGACGAAATCGCCCAGCACGTGTGTGTTTCACGACGACAACTTGAACGCATCTTCAAGCAATACCTCAACCGCGTCCCCAGCCAGTATTACCTGGAGCTGCGCCTGAACAAGGCGCGCCAGATGTTGATGCAAACCAGCAAGTCCATCATCCAGATTGGCCTGTCCTGCGGCTTCTCCTCGGGGCCGCACTTCTCCAGCGCCTACCGCAATTTCTTTGGCGCCACTCCTCGCGAAGATCGGAACCAGCGGCGCAGCAGCAGCCCGTTCGAATTGTCGTCGGTACCTTCCGAGCGCGGGTGAGTTGCGTCTATTCTTCGCCCTCTGTTTCGGATGACGTTGGAGAGCGTGAGCCGGAGTGGTCTGGCGCGGGTTGTCGGGCTTGCGCTACATCGAAATCCACTGCCGTGCGGTTGTAATAGCGACGCAGAATGGCAAGCGCTGCGGGTGAGAAGGGGTTGTCGCTCAGGTCAAAGCCTGCCGCTGAGTCCGGGTCTACTTCAAGCAGGTCGGTGGGCAACTCGGTGATGTGGTTATCGCTCAGGTTCAGTTGGGTGAGCGACGTCAGGTTGAACACTCCGTCAGGCACCTCGGTAAGCCCGGCGTTCTCCATCATCAGGCTCTCCAGGCCGGACATTTTGCTGACGTCAGGCGTCAGTCCCAACGGGTTATCGCTCAGGTCCAGGTACTCCAGGTCGTGCAGGTCGCTCAAGGCGGTGACGCTGTCGGGGGGCAGTCGCAGATTGCATTGCGTGAGGCTGAGTGTGGTCAACTTGGGCAGCTTGAAGACGCCAGCGGGAATGTCTTGCAGGGCATAGCGGTCGATCAACAAGCTTTCCAGATTAGGGAAACGTTCCAGAAAACCTTCGGGTATCGAGGTGGTTCCCTGCGCCCTCAGACTCAGCTTGGAAATATGCTTGAAATCCACATTCAGTCTTGGCAGGTCTCCCCACAGCGGCAAGGTCAATGCCATTTGATGGGACTGCGTCAGCGGGTCATGGCTTAAGTCCAGGCTGGTTTCACGCCGCCAGCCTTGCTCCAGCAGAGCGCGGATTTCAGCTCGAATGAGTTGTTGCTGTGCGCGAATCTGTTCATCCATGGGCAGGTTCGTGACGGGGTGGCTCTCAGGCACATCCACCACCCATTCCTGCAGGTCGGCTTGCAAGCGTTCGTAGTCGGCCTTGAGGCGCACGAGAATCGCCATCGAATCATCCAGCCCGCCCGGTAGCCTGAAGATAAATTGATTGGCCTCGAGAGTGTTGTAGGTCGGGTAAAGCGCCTGGACCAGGCGAACCTCATCTGGATTGGCTTGGACGCCAAAATGTTCCCCGGTGCTCTGACAGTAGGTTTTTATCCGTTCCAGGGTTGCGCGCGTCAGCCGGTTGCCGGAAAGGTCGTAGGCCTTGGCAGCGCTGGCGGGCAACGAATACAGGGCTTCTGGCAGCCTGCGCAGGTTATTGTGGCTGAGATCGGCGTTGGCCAGCCGAGGCCGATTGAGCAGGCCTGTGGGAAAGATGGAAATACCGCAGTGGCTCAGGTTGAGTGTTCGCAGGTTGGCCATGTTTTCGAAATTGGGCGCCAGCACCAGCGGGTTGTGGGACAGGTCAAGGGTATGCAGCTCGGTCAGGTTGGCCAGGGCTGCTCGGGTTGGGGTGGTCAGGTTGAGTGCGCAGCCGCGCAGTGTCAGCGCGTTAAGGTGGGGCAATGCACTGATTTCGCCGGGCAGTGTTCTGAGGGTCATGTCGCTGATGGCCAGTCGGCGCAATCCGGGGAAAGATGCCAGGAAGCCCGGCGTGCCGCGGGTGGTCAAGTAGCCCTGGAATTCCAGGGTGGTGATGTGCCCAAGGCGGGTATCGAGCGCGGGCAGTTCGCCATAAATGGGCTGGTTGAGTTGCAGCAGGTGACCGTTGTCATAAGCAGGGTCTACGGGGGTGTTGTGGCGCCAGGCGCCGATCAGTTTTTGTGACCAGAGAAAGCGATTTTGCTGTTCCGCAGCAATCCGCCAGCGGCTCAACGGTAAATCTGTACCGACAAGGGTCTGCGGCACATTTTGCTGCCATGTCCGCAGGTTGGTTTCCAGTTGCGAGAACTCTTTCTTCAGAAATCGAAGGGTACCCAAAGGTGTGCCGGGATCGTTTTGCATGGCGGCGAGTACGGCCGTCACCTGGCCGGGGCTCAGTTGTGGGTACAGCTCATGCAACTGACTCTCCAGCGAGACGCCTTCGCTGCTGCCAGCGGTGACCGGGCTGGCGTCGTAGCCCTCCATGCCGCCGGGCAGGCGCATCAATGTCGGGTCATAGGACGGTTTGAGCAGCGGAACTTCGGCCAGCAGGGCGCCAAGTTCGTCATGTGCCAATGTGTGTTGGCGCAAGGTTTCTCTCAAGTGTGGGCCTTGGCCTATCTGCATAGCCAGTGCGTCGCGCTGTGCATCGGGGAGTGCCTGGAGCACGGCGGTGTAGAAATCGGTTTCGCCAAGCAGGGTGCCCTTGCTGTCTTCGGGAATGTAATCGCCTTCGATGGTGCGCAGCAGCAGGCGTCGGATGGGCGCCTGGGCGGGGCCGATGGCGTCGCGCAGATGGCCGTCGCGCTTGAAGTCGCGAACTTCCAGGCGCACCTGGGGCGACCAGCCCGGCAATTTTTCCAGGGAGTGCAGGGCGAGTCGATGGGTGTCGCCGCTCTCCAGCGCGCCCATGTACAGGCCTTCATACGCCCGGCTGATTCTGACCTGATGGGCCACCCAGCGTGCGCGTTCGACCAGGTGCGAAGGCAGCGTGCCCTGGTCGATGTCGAGCAGGTCCTGGCCGTGGGCACTGAGCAGGACTTCCTCGGCCGCGCTGACGGGCAGGCCCGGTGTGCTGTCGATGAGCTTTTGCACGCGCGCATTGGTGGTCAGCTCCAGGCCTCGATAGCGCGCGTCGAACATCGAAGCGCGTTTATCCTCGGCTCTGCGTGCCAGCTGTTTGCGCAGCTTGGCGGCGCGCACATGCAGTTGGGGGGCCGGGCTACCGAAGTCTTCCTCCAGCACAGTCTTGCGCTCTGACTCGTCGAGGGTTTCGAGCAGGGTCTTGAGCAGGTCGCCGTTGTTCATCTGTGCTTCATGAATTTGTGCCACCGCCGCATTTTCCCGGCCTGGGTGTTCCCATACGGTTTCGCCTTTGGCATTCAGAAAGCGCAGGGTCTTGGATTCCGGCCACAGGCCGGTCTGGCTAAGCAGCCAGAGTTGGGTTTGCGTGTCGGCTTTTGCGTAAACCAGTGGGTCGTCGCTGTTCATCTGGTCGATGAAGTCTTGAAGTTGCTGGTCGATATGGATGCGCTTGAGGCTGTCGGCCAGCAAGGGCGGTGGCGGTTGGCGGTCCATGTAGAGTTTGCGCAGGGCACCATCGTCGGTGCTGCTGATGCGCTGTGCCTGTTCCAGGCCGGTTTCGCTGAGGGTTTCGGCGGGCGGGCCGAGGCGGCGCAGCAAGGTGCTGCGGTCCCAGGTCAGCGGGCGATCCAGTGGGGTCAGCCAGGCACCTTTGCCATTGCCGATAACGGGTGGTTGGTAGGCATGCAGGTGACTTGGGTGCACCAGCACGGCCTTGCCCGTTTGTTGGTTGACGGCAAAGTGTTGCCCTTCGAGGGGCAGGATTTGTTTGTCCCCGTAGGCATGCAACCCATCGGCTGCTGGGCGTGAGGCGGTGGGCAATTGAAGGTCGTGGGCGTAGGGGCTCAGGTCCGGGTTCCACAGGCGCGTTTTGCCGTCGTCCGAGCTGACCGGATGCAGGCGCTCGAAAAACGCCCAGACTTCCCGAGGCAGTGCCTGGCGTAGCAGCCCTTCGGCAATCGGTGCGCCGACCGCGAACATACCCAATTGCACCATTTGCTCCAGGGTCGACATCAGGTGCCCGAACGCCTGGCGCTTGAGGCCCTCGGCCCAATCGACGATGCCTTCGAATACGTCATCGAGCAGTTGATAGGCGGTGTAGCCGAGCATCAATAAGCCCAGGGGGGGAATGAACGGCGTGGCGATGAAGGCGGCGATTTCGAGCAGGGCCTTACCGATTTTCTGCACGATGGCCCAGCGCTGCCAGCGTGCCTTGCTGTCGGCGTCGGCGGTGGACACGGCGATGCTTCGCGCGTCATTGAGCAGCTTATTGAGTTTGGTTTCATAGAGGTGTTCGTACAGCTCGCCCGTGATTTTCGTCGCGTGCAACTGCAGGTTGGGGTTGGCCACAGGTTCGGCGCGCCAGGTCGGCCTGGGGCCGCCGGGGACGGGGTGATGCCAGGTAACCTGGGACAAGCGGTTATGCAGGTTGGCAAAGAAGTAGGCGCGGTGCTCGTGGCTTATAAAGCGGCTGAAGAATGCCTGGTAATCGGCATCGCGCAATTTGCGGATCAGGTCTTGAATGAATGCGATGCCATTTTGGTAATACTTGAGCGGTGCCTGTGGGTCGCCGGGAATGTACGCCACCACGGGCACTGCGCTGTGGTGCAGTTCCAGGTCTGCGGCGAACAGCACAATGCCGGCCAGTGGTGCGTCCATCAGGCTCAGGTCGTGGCTGAGCAGCGTCTTACCGTCGAGTGTCAGGCCGCTGATGCCTTTGAGTTGAGCCTGGAGCGTGCGTAACACCCGCTCGCTGCCGTCCTTTTTCAGGCGCGCCAGGTGTACGGCAGTTTGGGCATCGGCTTTGAGGCTCTCGATGACAGTGCTGCGCAGCGAAGCCTTGCGTTTGGCATCTTTGAAGCCGAAAAATGTCTTGAGGTAGTTCTGGTATTGCGCACCGATGTCCAGTTCACGGCACAGCCCGACGAAGGTCTGGATGCTGACTTTGCTGTTCACTGAGGGCAGGGTGTCGAATTGCCCGGTGGTGGTGGGTTGGGTAATGAAGCTGGAGTCCGCGGTGAAGGCAGTTTTCTCGCTTTCTGCTGCGTCGAAGTTATGCAGCGCGGCGTCCACCAACGACACGGTCCAGACTTTGACGCCGCCAGTTTCTATAGGAAACAGTGGGATCGTCAGGGGCGCATACAGGCGCAGATGGGTGGTGCGGACATCAATCTCCACGCCCCATCTTGTCTTGAACGCCTGTTGCAAAAGCGGCGCGGCGAAGGCCTGCGGTGTCTTGAGGTCGGCCAGGGCCGTGTCTACTTTGTTTTGCGCGGCCCAGCTCTGCTCCACCGCCTGTTTGAGTGGCGCGTGCTGCTGGCGGCTGGCGTCGGCCTGCCAGTTGGGAATGTCCAGTGGTGCATTCTTCAAGGCTTGGCGCTTGTCATCCGAGGCGCTTGCCAGCCAGGCCGGCAGGCGTGTGTGAAACCCGGGGGGGACTTGGGTGGCGGCGACTGCGAGGCGCTGGCTGATGGTCGTGGGGTAGGGCGTGGGCACGAGGCTGATCCTTCAGTGGGAGTGAGTCACTGTCATCACAGCAAGCCTGATGGGTTCACGGGCAGCAGATAGTTAAGGCATTAGGCGAAAATCAGCGGGCCGTGCCTCTGCCTCTCACTGAACGCAGCGTTTACACTGCGCCATTGCGATGCAATATGTCGCATTGCCGTAAACCCGCGTAAAACCCGGGTTGGCGCTATAAGAAGTTGTCGCTTGGCGACAAGGTGGCGCTGAAAACTGTCCTTACAATCCCTGCATCGCCCGCCAGTTTCAGGCAGGCGTTCCTCTTCAGGAGACTCCGATGTCCGTTGAGCAAGCCCCGGTGCAACGTGCCGATTTCGACCAAGTGATGGTGCCCAACTATGCACCTGCTGCCTTTATCCCTGTACGTGGCGCAGGTTCGCGCGTGTGGGACCAGGCCGGTCGCGAGCTGATCGACTTTGCCGGCGGCATCGCGGTCAACGTATTGGGCCATGCGCACCCGGCGCTGGTCGGTGCACTGACCGAACAGGCCAACACGCTGTGGCATGTCTCGAACGTGTTCACCAACGAGCCTGCCTTGCGCCTGGCCCACAAGCTGATCGACGCCACGTTTGCCGAGCGCGTGTTCTTCTGCAACTCCGGCGCCGAAGCCAACGAGGCCGCGTTCAAGCTGGCCCGTCGCGTGGCGTTCGACCGTTTTGGCAGCGAGAAGTACGAGATCATCGCCGCGCTGAACAGCTTCCACGGCCGTACCCTGTTCACCGTCAACGTCGGTGGCCAGTCGAAGTATTCCGATGGTTTCGGGCCTAAAATCACCGGCATCACCCACGTTCCTTATAACGACCTGGCTGCGCTGAAAGCGGCAGTGACCGATAAGACCTGCGCCGTGGTTCTGGAACCGATCCAGGGCGAAGGCGGTGTACTGCCGGCCGAACTGGCTTACCTGCAAGGCGCTCGCGAGCTGTGTGACGCCCATGACGCACTGCTGGTATTTGATGAAGTGCAAACCGGCATGGGCCGCACCGGCCACCTGTTTGCCTACCAGCATTACGGCGTGACGCCAGATATCCTCACCAGCGCCAAGAGCCTGGGCGGCGGCTTCCCGATTGCGGCGATGCTCACCCGTGAAGACCTGGCCAAGCACCTGGTAGTCGGCACCCACGGCACCACCTACGGCGGCAACCCCCTGGCGTGCGCGGTAGCAGAAGCGGTGATCGACGTGATCAACACCCCAGAAGTGCTGGCGGGTGTGAATGCCAAGCACGACCTGTTCAAGGCGCGCCTGGAACAGATCGGCAAGCAGTACGGCATCTTCACCCAAGTGCGTGGCATGGGCTTGTTGATAGGTTGCGTGTTGAGCGATGCGTTCAAAGGCAAGGCCAAGGACGTGTTCAACGCGGCCGAAAAAGAGAACTTGATGATCCTGCAAGCCGGCCCTGACGTGGTGCGTTTTGCGCCGAGCCTGGTGGTGGAAGAGGCGGATATCAATGAAGGCCTGGATCGTTTTGAGCGTGCTGTGAAGACGTTGACGCAAGCCTGATAGCGACACATTTTATTGGCCGGACCTGAACAAATGTGGGAGCTGGCTTGCCTGCGATAGCATCACCTCGGTGCCGTTGATATACCGAGTTGCCTGTATCGCCGGCAAGCCAGCTCCCACATGGATCTGCTTACACATTGAGACCGATGTGTATCCGGGGCCTGTGTCCGGCATTTTTTCCTCTGTGAGTTTTCGAGTTAAGGAGTGACACCATGCTGGTGATGCGCCCCGCGCAAATGGCTGATCTGGGCGAGGTACAGCGTCTGGCTGCGGACAGCCCGATTGGTGTCACCTCCTTGCCGGATGATGTGGAACGCCTGAGCGACAAGATCGCGGCCAGCGAAGCGTCCTTCGCGGCCGAGGTGAGTTTCAACGGTGAAGAGAGCTATTTCTTCGTGCTGGAAGACACCGAGACCGGCAAGCTCGCCGGCTGCTCGGCTATCGTAGCCTCGGCCGGTTACTCCGAGCCGTTCTATAGCTTTCGTAACGAAACCTTCGTGCACGCCTCCCGCGAGCTGAAGATCCACAACAAGATCCACGTGCTTTCGCAGTGCCACGACCTTACCGGCAACAGCCTGCTCACCAGCTTTTATGTGGTGCCTGAGCTGGTCGGTTCGCCGTGGTCGGAACTCAATTCCCGTGGCCGACTGCTGTTTGTCGCCAGCCATCCTGAGCGCTTTGCCGACTCGGTGGTGACCGAGATTGTCGGCTACAGCGACGAGAACGGCGATTCACCGTTCTGGGATGCCATTGGCCGCAACTTCTTCGACCTCAACTACGCCGCCGCCGAGCGCCTGTGCGGGCTGAAAAGCCGTACCTTCCTCGCCGAGTTGATGCCGCACTACCCGATCTACGTGCCGCTGCTGCCGGACGAAGCCCAAGAGGCCATGGGCCAGGTGCACCCGCGTGCGCAAATCACCTTCGACATCCTCATGCGTGAAGGCTTCGAAACTGACCATTACATCGACATCTTCGACGGTGGCCCGACGCTGCACGCCCGGGTCTCGGGCATTCGCTCGATCGCGCAGAGCCGCGTGGTGCCGGTCAAGATCGGCGAGATGGTCAAGGGCGTTGGCCGCCAGTACCTGGTGAGCAACGCGCAGTTGCAGGATTACCGTGCGGTGATGCTGGAGCTGGACTACGCGCCCGGCAAACCGGTGACCCTGGACCTGGCGGCAGCCGAAGCGCTGGGTGTTGGTGAAGGCGCCAGTGTGCGCCTGGTTGCGGTTTAAAAAGAGAGTTTCGCGGGTGGCTGACAACAGCGGCCCGTTCGAGGAGATAGCATGATCGTTCGTCCCGTACGCAGCAGCGATTTACCGGCCCTGATTGATCTGGCGCGCAGCACTGGCACCGGTCTCACCACCTTGCCGGCCAACGAAGAGCGCCTGACCCACCGGGTGGGCTGGGCGGAAAAAACCTTTCGCGGCGAAGCCGGGCGCGGCGATGCCGACTACCTGTTCGTGCTGGAAAACGACGAAGGCCGCGTGGTAGGAATCTCTGCCATCGCTGGCGCCGTTGGCCTGCGCGAGCCGTGGTACAACTTCCGGGTTGGGCTGACTGTCAGCGCTTCCCAGGAACTGAATATCTACCGTGAGATACCGACGCTGTTCCTGGCCAACGACCTCACCGGTAATTCCGAATTGTGCTCGTTGTTTTTGCATGCCGATTACCGCAACGGCCTCAACGGTCGCATGCTCGCCAAGGCGCGCATGTTGTTTATCGCCGAGTTCCCGCAACTGTTCGGCAACAAGATCATTGCCGAGATGCGCGGTGTGTCCAACGATGCCGGGCGTTCGCCGTTCTGGGAAAGTCTGGGCCGGCACTTCTTCAAGATGGAGTTCAGCCAGGCCGACTACCTCACCGGCGTGGGCAACAAAGCGTTTATCGCCGAGCTGATGCCCAAGTTTCCGCTGTACAGCTGCTTTCTCTCCGAAGACGCGCGCAATGTGATCGGCAAGGTCCACCCGGACACCGAGCCGGCCCTGAGCATGCTCAAGAGCGAAGGCTTCAGCTACCAGGGCTATGTGGATATTTTCGACGCCGGCCCGGCGGTGGAATGTGAAACCAGCAAGATCCGTGCGGTGCGCGACAGCCAGTCACTGGTGTTGGCCATCGGCACGCCGGGGGACGACGCCACGCCGTTCCTGATCCATAACCGCAAGCGCGAGGAATGCCGTATCACCGCCGCTCCGGCCCGTCTGGCGGCAGGTACCCTGGTGGTCGATCCACAGACCGCCAAGCGCCTGCAACTGGTGGTGGGTGATCAAGTACGTGCTGTTGCGTTGTCTGCTGCTCGGGAGTCCAAATAATGAATTCGCTGTATATCGCAGGTAGCTGGCTGGCTGGCCAGGGTGAGCTGTTTGAATCACGCAACCCGGTGACCCAGCAAGTGCTGTGGGCTGGCAATGGCGCCAGTGCTGAACAGGTCGAATCCGCCGTGCAGGCTGCGCGTCAGGCATTCCCGGCATGGGCCAGGCGCCCGCTCGAAGAACGCATCAGCGTGCTGGAAACCTTCGCCGCTACGCTTAAAAGCCGTGCCGATGAAATCGCCCGCTGCATTGGCGAAGAAACCGGGAAGCCACTGTGGGAGTCGGCCACTGAAGTCACCAGCATGGCCAACAAGATTGCGATCTCGGTGCAAAGCTACCGCGAGCGTACCGGCGAGAAGAGCGGCCCCCTGGGCGACGCCACCGCTGTGTTGCGCCATAAACCCCACGGTGTGGTGGCGGTGTTCGGCCCTTACAACTTCCCTGGGCACTTGCCCAATGGGCACATCGCCCCGGCGTTGCTGGCGGGCAATACCGTGCTGTTCAAGCCGAGCGAGCTGACCCCCGAGGTCGCCGAGCTGACCGTACAGTGCTGGATCGAAGCCGGTTTGCCGGCGGGCGTGCTGAACCTGCTGCAAGGCGCGCGGGAAACCGGCATCGCCCTGGCGGCCAACCCTGGCATCGACGGCCTGTTCTTCACCGGCTCCAGCCGCACCGGCAACCACCTGCACCAGCAGTTCTCAGGGCGCCCGGACAAGATCCTGGCCCTGGAAATGGGCGGTAATAACCCGCTGGTCGTGGACGAAGTTGCCGACGTGGATGCGGCGGTGTACACCATCATCCAGTCGGCGTTTATCTCGGCGGGCCAGCGTTGCACCTGCGCGCGCCGCTTGCTGGTGCCGCAAGGTGCCTGGGGCGATGCCTTGCTGGCGCGCCTGGTGGCGGTGAGTGCAAGCATTGAAGTGGGCGCTTTCGATCAGCAACCGGCGCCGTTCATGGGGTCGGTGATCTCCCTGGCTGCGGCCAAAGCCTTGATGCAAGCCCAGGAACTGATGTTGGCCAATGGCGCCGTGGCACTGCTGGAGATGACCCAGCCTCAGGCTCAGGCCGCTTTGTTGACCCCTGGAATCATCGACGTAACCGGGGTGACGGAACGTGAAGACGAAGAGCTGTTCGGCCCGCTGCTGCAGGTGATCCGCTATGCGGATTTTGCCGGTGCCATCGCTGAGGCCAACAACACCCAGTACGGCCTGGCCGCTGGCCTGTTGTCGGACTCCGAAGCGCGTTACCAGCAGTTCTGGCTGGAAAGCCGCGCCGGTATCGTCAACTGGAACAAGCAGTTGACCGGCGCTGCCAGTACCGCGCCGTTCGGTGGTGTCGGGGCGTCGGGCAATCATCGCGCCAGTGCCTATTACGCGGCGGATTATTGCGCGTACCCGGTGGCGTCGCTGGAGACGCCGAGCTTGGTCGTGCCAGCCACGCTGACCCCCGGCATAACGCTGAAGTAAGGGTGACACCGATCTAATGTGGGAGCTGGCTTGTCGGATCGCCGCATCGCTGCGATGGCATCACCTCGGTTTGGCTGAAAGACCGAGTCGACTGCATCGCAGGCAAGCCAGCTCCCACACTGGGTCGGGTTAACAGATATAGACCTGCAGTTGATGCCTATAAAAACAGATGTTTGTGGAGCCTCGCCGATGAAATCCTGTGAAGTCAATTTTGACGGTCTAGTGGGGCCGACCCATAACTACGGCGGTTTGTCCTTCGGCAACGTCGCGTCCCAAAGCAACAGCCAGCAGTCTTCCAACCCGAAGGAAGCGGCGTTGCAGGGCCTGCAGAAAATGAAAGCCCTGATGGACATGGGCTTTGTGCAAGGTGTATTGGCGCCCCAGGAGCGCCCGGATGTAGCCGCCTTGCGCAGCTTGGGTTTCAGCGGCACCGACGCCCAGGTAATCCAGCAGGCTGCCAGGCAGGCTATGCCTTTGCTGGTAGCGAGCTGCTCGGCATCCAGCATGTGGGTAGCCAACGCCGCCACCGTCAGCCCAAGCGCCGACACCGCAGACGGTCGTGTGCATTTCACTGCCGCCAACCTCAATTGCAAATACCACCGCAGCATCGAGCACCCCACCACCAGTCGCGTGCTGGGGGCGATGTTCGCCGATGGCAAGCATTTCGCTCACCACGCCGCCTTGCCGGCCGTGGCGCAATTTGGCGATGAAGGCGCGGCCAACCACACGCGTTTCTGCCGGGAGTACGGTGAGGCGGGCGTCGAGTTTTTCGTCTTCGGCCGTAGTGCTTTCGACCCCCGTTACCCGGCCCCGCAGAAGTACCCGGCGCGCCAGACCCTCGAAGCCTCCCAGGCCGTTGCGCGCCTGCATGGCTTGAAGGATGACGGTGTGGTCTACGCCCAGCAGAACCCGGCGGTGATCGACGCGGGTGTGTTCCACAACGATGTGATCGCAGTGGGCAACGGCGAAGTGCTGTTCTATCACGAGGATGCGTTCCTCAACACCGAACAGATGCTCGCCGAACTGCACGGCAAGTTGGGCAAGCTGGGCGGCAACTTCCAGTCGGTGTGTGTGCCTCGCGCGTTGGTCAGTGTCGAGGACGCGGTGCGTTCCTACCTGTTCAACAGCCAGTTGCTGACTCGTCCTGACGGTTCGATGCTGCTGATCGTGCCGGAAGAGTGCCGCGCCAATGAGCGCGTGTGGGAGTACCTGCAAGGCTTGACCGTTTCCGGCGGGTTGATCCGCGAAGTCAAGGTCTTCGACCTCAAGCAAAGCATGCAGAATGGCGGTGGGCCGGCGTGCCTGCGCCTGCGCGTGGCGTTGAACGAAACCGAGCTGGCGGCCGTGAACCCAGGGGTTATCATGACCGCGCCGTTGTACGAAACCCTGACCCAATGGGTGGGCAAGCACTACCGCGACAGCCTGCGCGAAACCGACCTGGCTGACCCGCAGTTGCTGCTTGAGTGCCGGACGGCATTGGATGAACTGACGCAAATCCTTAAACTGGGCTCGGTTTATCCTTTCCAGATCAATTAATGCCACACGGCTGAGATATTTTATTTATGACCGACACCCTGAAACTCATCCTTGAAGACACCGACGGCACCCAGCTGGAAACCTCCTGCACCCGCGTCGCCGTGGTCTGGCAGGGCAAGGAGATCTGGATCCAGCACGATGGCCGCGGCCAACTGCTGATTGGCGTAGACGTAGAAGAGGGCGACGCCGAGTACGCCAACCTGCTGATGCGCCCATTGGCCACCAACCTGATGAGCCTGCAACTGGAAATGGAACCGGCCGACGTTGAAGGTGACGACGACGATCACGTCCATGGCCCAGGCTGCAACCACTAAGGAAGCTGCTTATGCTCGCCCTCGGCAAACTGCTTGAACTGACCCTCGCCGGTCGTGAACCGGCGCAAAAAATTCAACTGACTGTCGACGGCGTGCAGATGCGCTGGCTCAGCGAAGGCGCGCTTGAAGTGCGCCCTCCTGAAGCTCTGGACAACGGCAGCGACTTGCTGCTGTCGTCCGGCATCCATGGCAACGAAACCGCGCCGATCGAACTGCTCGACCGCCTGTTGCATGGCATTGCCCGTGGGGAGATCAAACCCCGCACCCGTATTCTGTTCCTGTTCGGTAATACCGAGGCCATGCGCCGCGGTGAGCGTTACCTCGAGCTGGACGTCAACCGGCTGTTCAATGGCCGTCATGAGCAAAACATCGGCCCCGAAGCCATGCGTGCCGCTGAGCTTGAGCAATTGGCCCGCAGCTTTTTCAGCCAGCCTGGCCGCTCGCGCCTGCATTACGACCTGCATACCGCGATTCGTGGTTCGAAAATCGAGCAGTTCGCGTTGTACCCGTGGAAGGAAGACCGACAGCATTCGCGCCGTGAGCTGGAGCGCTTGAACGCGGCCGGCATGCAGGCGGTGCTGCTGCAGAACAAAACCTCGATTACCTTCACCGCGTTTACCTACGAGCAACTCGGCGCCGAGGCGTTCACCCTGGAGTTGGGCAAGGCGCGCCCGTTCGGGCAGAACGACGGTGTGGACGTGTCGCGCCTGGAAGCGCGTCTGAAGCAGATCATCGAAGGCAACGAGCCTGAGACCGGCAACCTCGACGGGCTGAAGCTCTTCGCGGTTGCTCGAGAAGTGATCAAGCACAGCGACGCCTTCCTGATGCACCTGCCCGCAGATGTGGAAAACTTTTCGGAATTGGAAAAGGGCTACCTGCTGGCCGAAGACGTGGCCAAGACCCGCTGGGTGATCGAGGAGGAGGGCGCCCGCATCATCTTCCCCAACCCAAAGGTGAAGAACGGCTTGCGCGCCGGGATATTGATCGTGCCAACCACCGCTGCCGGCCTGGCCTAAGAGCCAAGTCTGGCTCAGTCCAATGTGGGAGCTGGCTTGCCTGCGATAGCATCACCTGGGTATCACTGATGCACCCGGGGTGTCTGCATCGAAGGCAAGCCAGCTCCCACACTGGTTTGCGGTGAGGCTTGGATTTAGACCGCTACCGCACGCGGCTCGCTACGACGGATCGCTCGCACCTTGTGCAGCGTATCGGCGCAGGTGCGCGCGGCTTCCTGGCCCTTGTGCACGAAGTGCTCGTAGAAGAACGTGGTGTGCTCGCTGCCGGCATGGAAGTGGTGCGGCGTCAGGGACACCGAGAACACCGGCACTTCAGTTTCCAGCTGCACCTGCATCAGGCCGCTGACTACCGATTGCGCGACGAATTCGTGACGGTAGATGCCACCGTCCACCACCAGCGCGGCAGCGACGATCCCGGCGTAGCGGCCGGTCTTGGCCAGCAACTTGGCGTGTAGGGGCATTTCAAAGGCGCCGCCGACTTCGAAGAAGTCGATGTCCGATTCCTGATAACCCTGGGCGATCATTTCGGCGAGGAAGCCTTTGCGCGATTGGTCGACAATATCCTTGTGCCAGCAGGCCTGGATAAACGCGACGCGCTCGCCGTGATGGTTTTTGCTTTTGCTGTCGATTGCGGTGGGTTGCATGTTCTGACTCCTGTTTAAGAAAAAAACAGGGCGTTATGAATCGAATGGGATTTAAGGGTACGCATGCGCAAACAGGCGCGCGGCCCTTAGGTGCCAATCCCGTTCTCTCTTCATCCGGACTATGACCGTCGGCCCCGGGATCACACCGGGTCTGCTGACCTCGTCGCCGTCCTGCCTGAGCAGTTCGAGGCGCCAAGCGCTCGCGGGCTATGCACATTGCGTGCAATTACCGCCGGTGGGGAATTGCACCCCGCCCTGAGAACGTTGCCACCAGAACCCTGGCGGCGCAGAGTTTTTAACATGGTTTTTCGAAAACTGCACGGCTGCCGTCTCGATAACTTATATCGGTTTGATTGGTTGGTATTCGAATGTATGCAATAGGGGCTTGATATTCCGTGGCTTTGCCCGCAGTAATCACACACAAAAGGACTTATCCACTCTGTTAGAGGCCCCCTTGATGACCGTGATCGACCTGCGCAGCGACACCGTGACCCAACCTACCCCCGGCATGCTCGACGCAATGGCCAGCGCCGTCAGCGGCGATGATGTCTACGGCGAAGACCCCAGCGTCAACCGCCTGGAGGCCGAGTTGGCCAAGCGCCTGGGCTTTGCTGCCGCGCTGTTCGTGCCCACCGGTACCATGAGCAACCTGCTGGCGTTGATGGCTCACTGTGAGCGCGGCGAGGAATACATCGTCGGCCAGCAGGCTCACACCTACAAATACGAAGGCGGCGGTGCGGCGGTGCTGGGGTCGATCCAGCCGCAACCTCTGGAAGTTCAAGCTGATGGCTCCCTTGATCTGAACCAAGTGCTTGCCGCCATCAAGCCCGACGACTTCCACTTCGCCCGCACACGCCTGCTGGCGCTGGAAAACACCATGCAGGGCAAAGTGCTGCCGCTGGATTACCTGGCCAAGGCCCGTGCATTTACCCACGAGCATGGCCTGGCCCTGCACCTGGATGGCGCGCGCCTCTACAACGCGGCGGTCAAGCTGGGGGTTGATGCGCGAGAAATCGCCCAGCATTTCGATTCGGTGTCGGTGTGCCTGTCCAAGGGCCTCGGTGCGCCGGTCGGTTCGGTGCTGTGTGGCTCGGCGGCACTGATCGCCAAGGCTCGGCGCTTGCGCAAGATGGTCGGCGGCGGCATGCGCCAGGCCGGCTCACTGGCGGCGGCGGGGTTGTATGCTCTGGATCATCAGGTGCAGCGCCTGGCTGACGACCATGCCAACGCGCAATGGCTGGGCGAAGAGTTACGCAAGGCCGGCTACAGCGTCGAGCCGGTGCAGACCAATATGGTGTATGTGCAGGTAGGTGATCAGGCGCAGGCGCTGAAGGCCTTTGCGGCCGAGCGTGGGGTCAAGTTGAGTGCCGCGCCGCGCCTGCGCATGGTCACCCATCTGGATGTGAGCCGGGCGCAGATCGAGCAAGTGGTGCAGACATTCGTCGCGTTTTCGCAGAAATGACAGTGCAGGCCGTCTAATTGACTGTTTCTATCACATAAACACGCTGTACCACCGGCAAAGGGCCGATATAATGCGGCCCTTTGCCGTCGCTCCGTCTGATGATGTTGCGCACTGGCCTTTGGCCGCAGCCTCCGTGGAAGAACCTAATGAAAAGCGCAGAAATCCGTGAAGCCTTCCTTCGCTTCTTCGAAGAGCAAGGTCACACCCGTGTAGCCTCCAGCTCCTTGATCCCAGGCAATGACCCAACCCTGCTGTTCACTAACGCGGGGATGAACCAGTTCAAGGACTGCTTCCTGGGCCAGGAAAAGCGCGCCTACACCCGCGCTACCAGCAGCCAGAAGTGCGTACGCGCCGGCGGCAAGAACAGTGACCTGGAAAACGTCGGCTACACCGCCCGTCACCACACCTTTTTCGAGATGCTGGGTAACTTCAGCTTCGGCGACTATTTCAAGAAAGACGCGATCACGTTCGCCTGGACCTTCCTCACCGGCGTGCTGAAGCTGCCCAAGGAAAAGCTCTGGGTCACCGTGTACGCGACGGACGATGAAGCGTATGACATCTGGACCCAGGAAATCGGTGTACCTGCCGAGCGCATGATCCGTATCGGTGACAACAAAGGCGCGCCCTATGCGTCCGATAACTTCTGGACCATGGGCGATACCGGCCCGTGCGGCCCGTGCACCGAGATTTTCTACGATCACGGCGACGATATCTGGGGGGGCCCGCCAGGCTCGCCGGAAGAAGACGGCGACCGCTACATCGAGATCTGGAACAACGTGTTCATGCAGTTCAACCGCACCGCCGATGGCGTGTTGCATCCGCTGCCGGCACCGTCGGTGGACACCGGCATGGGCCTGGAGCGGATCAGTGCGGTGATGCAGCACGTTCACTCCAACTACGAAATCGACCTGTTCATCAACCTGCTGAGCGCCTCGGCGGCAGCCATTGGCTGCGCCAATGAAGGCCAGTCTTCGCTCAAGGTGGTGTCGGACCATATCCGTTCCTGCGGTTTCCTGATCGCCGACGGCGTGCTGCCTTCCAACGAAGGCCGTGGCTACGTGCTGCGTCGCATCATCCGTCGTGCGTGCCGCCACGGTAACAAGCTGGGCGCTACCGGCAGCTTCTTCTACAAGATCGTGGCCGCGCTGGTTGCCGAGATGGGCGATGCCTTCCCGGAACTCAAGCAACAGCAAAGCAACATCGAGCGGGTGCTCAAGGCTGAAGAAGAGCAGTTCTCCAAGACCCTGGAGCACGGCCTGAAAATTCTGGAACAGGACCTGGCTGAACTCAAAGGCACCGTGGTGCCGGGTGATGTGGTGTTCAAGCTGTACGACACCTATGGTTTCCCGATGGACCTGACTGCCGACATCGCCCGCGAGCGTGAGTTGACCGTCGACGAAGCCGGTTTCGAGCGTGAGATGGAAGCCCAGCGCGTGCGGGCCCGTTCGGCCAGCTCCTTTGGCCTGGACTACAACACCCTGGTCAAGGTTGACGTACCGACCGAGTTCACCGGCTACAAGGCGACTGCGGGCTCGGCCAAGATCGTCGCCATCTATAAAGACGGTAAGTCGGTCGACGTGTTGAGCGAGGGTGAAGAGGCGGTTGTGGTGCTGGACCAGACGCCGTTTTATGCCGAGTCGGGTGGCCAGATTGGCGATTGCGGTTTCCTGAGCTCGACATCCGGTCGTTTTGACGTGCGCGACACCACCAAGACCGGCGGTGCGTTCCTGCATCACGGTGTGCTGGTGCTGGGCAACTTGACTGTGGGCGCACCGGTAGACACCCAGGTCGATGCCGATGTAAGGCATGCCACGGCGTTGAACCACTCGGCCACGCACTTGCTGCACGCCGCGCTGCGCCAGGTCCTGGGCGAGCACGTGCAGCAAAAAGGTTCGTTGGTGGACAGCCAGCGCCTGCGTTTTGACTTCAGCCACTTTGAAGCGATCAAGCCTGAGCAGATCAAGGCCCTGGAAGACATCGTCAACGCCGAGATTCGCAAGAACACCCCGGTTGAAACCGAAGAAACCGATATCGAGACCGCCAGGAACAAAGGCGCCATGGCGCTGTTTGGCGAGAAGTACGGCGACGAAGTCCGCGTACTGAGCATGGGCGGCAGCTTCTCGGTAGAGCTGTGTGGTGGCATCCATGCCAACCGCACCGGCGATATCGGCCTGCTGAAGATCATCAGCGAAGGCGGTGTGGCCTCGGGCGTACGTCGTATTGAGGCGGTGACCGGTGCTGCGGCCCTGGCTTACCTCAATGCAGCCGAAGAACAACTCAAGGAAGCGGCCGGCCTGGTCAAGGGCAGCCGCGACAACCTGATCGACAAGCTGTCCGCCGTACTGGAGCGCAACCGTGCGCTGGAGAAACAGCTGGAGCAGTTGCAGGCCAAGGCGGCGAGCGCTGCGGGCGATGACCTGTCGGCCGCGGCGGTTGACGTCAAGGACGTAAAAGTCCTGGCTGCGCGCCTGGACGGCCAGGATGGCAAGGCGCTGTTGGCCTTGGTCGATCAGTTGAAGAACAAGCTCGGCCGCGCAGTGATCCTGCTCGGCAGTGTCCATGAGGATAAGGTCGTTCTGGTTGCTGGTGTAACCAAGGACCTGACTGGCCAACTCAAAGCCGGTGATTTGATGAAGCAAGCCGCTGCGACAGTGGGCGGCAAGGGCGGTGGTCGTCCGGACATGGCGCAAGGCGGTGGTGTCGATGCCGCAGCGCTGGACGCGGCCCTGGCCTTGACCGTGCCATTTGTCGAGGCAGGTATTTAAAGCACTGTTAACCGGCCCGTGGTCTAGTCACGGGCTTGTTCAGTGCAGGTGGATTGGATATTAGGCGCCCCTTTACGGGCTGAGGCGGCTTGGAAATGGCTTTGATCGTACAGAAATTTGGAGGCACCTCGGTTGGTTCTGTCGAAAGAATCGAGCAGGTCGCCGACAAGGTTAAGAAGTTCCGCGATGCTGGTGATGACCTGGTAGTGGTGCTGTCGGCCATGAGTGGCGAGACCAATCGCCTGATCGATCTGGCCAAAGCCATCAGCGGTGATCAACAGCCGCTGCCGCGTGAGCTGGATGTGATCGTCTCCACGGGCGAGCAGGTGACCATTGCGCTGTTGGCCATGGCGCTGAACAAGCGTGGCGTGCCAGCGGTGTCCTACACTGGTAGCCAGGTGCGCATTCTTACAGACAGCGCACATACCAAGGCGCGGATCCTGCAAATTGATGATCAGAAAATTCGTACTGATCTGAAAGCAGGGCGCGTGGTAGTTGTAGCGGGTTTCCAGGGCGTGGATGAGCACGGCAACATCACCACGCTGGGTCGTGGCGGTTCGGACACCACCGGTGTGGCCCTGGCGGCAGCGCTCAAGGCGGACGAATGCCAGATCTATACCGATGTGGATGGCGTCTACACCACTGACCCACGCGTCGTGCCCGTGGCCCAGCGACTGGACAAGATCACCTTTGAAGAAATGCTGGAAATGGCCAGCCTTGGTTCCAAGGTGTTGCAGATTCGTGCGGTGGAGTTCGCCGGCAAGTACAACGTTCCGCTGCGCGTATTGCACAGCTTCAAGGAGGGTCCGGGCACCCTCATTACTATTGATGAAGAGGAATCCATGGAACAGCCGATCATTTCCGGCATCGCTTTCAATCGCGATGAAGCCAAGCTGACGATCCGTGGCGTGCCAGACACCCCCGGCGTGGCTTTCAAGATTCTGGGTCCTGTCAGCGATGCGAATGTTGAAGTCGACATGATCGTGCAGAACGTTTCGCACGATAACACCACCGATTTCACCTTCACCGTGCACCGCAACGAATACGATGCAGCATTGAAAATCCTGCAGAACACGGCGAGCGAGATTGGCGCCCGTGAAGTGGTTGGCGATACCAAGATTGCCAAAGTGTCGATCGTAGGGGTGGGCATGCGTTCCCATGCTGGCGTTGCCAGCCGTATGTTCGGGGCCCTGGCCAAAGAAGGTATCAACATCCAGATGATTTCCACCTCGGAAATCAAAGTCTCGGTAGTGCTCGAAGAGAAGTACCTGGAACTGGCTGTACGCGCGCTGCATACGGCTTTTGAGTTGGATGCTCCGGCCCGACAGGGCGAGTGATGCGTTGCCAGGAAGGCGCGGTTTACCGCGCCTTTCATTTTTTTGTGGGGTACATGGTCTTTTGCATGGGCTCGACAATACTTAGCGAGTAGGGCTACGACCTTTTGGTTGTAGGTCGAATGCTTTTTTTTTGCAGACTGTTGTTCCTGAACTGAAATGCGTGAGGTGAAAGGTATGCTGATTCTGACTCGTCGTTGCGCAGAAAGCCTGATTATCGGTGATGGCGAAATCACTGTGACCGTGCTCGGCGTCAAAGGCAATCAAGTACGTATTGGGGTTAACGCTCCGAAAGAGGTGGCGGTCCACCGCGAGGAAATCTACCTGCGGATCAAGAAAGAGAAGGACGAAGAACCAAGCCTTTAATTTTTATCGTTTTTTATGTTTGCAAACGGGGAGGAACGTGGTTAATATACGCCCCGTGTTGCGGAGAGCTGGCCGAGTGGCCGAAGGCGCTCCCCTGCTAAGGGAGTACACCTCAAAAGGGTGTCGGGGGTTCGAATCCCCCGTTCTCCGCCATTATTTGCTTAGTACGTTGCAATCTGGTTTTTTCGGTAAGTTGTTGAAAATACTCGAAAAAATAGCTTTACATAGAGATTGAACGGCCTATAATGCGCGGCAACAAATGCACTCGTAGCTCAGCTGGATAGAGTACTCGGCTACGAACCGAGCGGTCACAGGTTCGAATCCTGTCGAGTGCACCATTTAAGAGTTAGTTGCAGCGATGCAGGTAGCTTGGCTTCAACCAGTTGTGATCTGGTCTAAAAACACAATCTGCACTCGTAGCTCAGCTGGATAGAGTACTCGGCTACGAACCGAGCGGTCACAGGTTCGAATCCTGTCGAGTGCACCA
>NZ_JBWKRA010000039.1:29816-33636 GCF_059419065.1 Pseudomonas sp. GW821-FHT07B01
CATACAAACAAAAAGCCCGCCTAGTGCGGGTTTTTTGCCGTCTGGGGTTTTTATAGGCTTTATCCGGCGTCCTCCTTTTTCTCCCTCCTCATGTGTTTTCCCATGCGTCTGCGTCGTCGCAGTTCATAGATGCAGCCAATACTGAGCTTTGGCGTGCAAGCGCTTGTTCTTTCCAGTTTTTTAACGTTTAAAACATCCGGGCGGTGTATCATGCGCCCGTCAGCCCCGCCGGGGCTTGTGGAATACCTCCATGGACTTACCCAGTAGTTACTCAGTACCCCGTTTTACCAATCATGAATTGACTGATTGATCCTTCCGGCGTGCCCCGCTGCTGGGAGTGGAGTTCGCCTATGACCGAAGTAGAAGTAAAGAAAACACAAGAAAGCCTGCAGGATCGTCTGGCTCAAGTTATCGAGCTGCTGCAGCGCCAGCGAGTGGTCGAAGACCTCACGCACCGCCAGGAAGGTCCGAACCACGACCGCGTCGAAAACCTGGTTCACCGGCAAAACCTCGTCGAGTTGCAACGCAAGCTCGATGACCTGCACTCCGCCGACGTCGCCTATATTCTTGAAGCCTTGCCGCTGGATGACCGACTGACCCTGTGGCAGTTGGTGAAGGCTGATCGTGACGGTGACATCCTTCTGGAAGTATCGGACTCGGTGCGTGAAACGCTCATCGCCGACATGGATGACCACGAACTCCTGGCTGCCGCCAAGGAGATGGATGCGGACGAGCTTGCTGACCTAGCCCCTGAGCTGCCCCGTGATGTTGTCCATGAGTTGATGGAAGCGCTCGACACGCAGCAGCGTGAGCGTGTGCGTTCCGCGCTGTCGTACGACGAGGATCAGGTCGGCGCCCTGATGGACTTCGAGATGGTCACCATCCGCGAAGACGTCAGCCTGGAAGTGGTGTTGCGTTACCTGCGCCGTCTCAAAGAGTTGCCCGGCCACACCGACAAATTGTTTGTGGTCGACTATGAGGGCATCCTCAAAGGCGTTTTGCCGATCAAGCGCCTGCTGGTCAATGATCCGGAGAAAAAAGTTGCTGACCTGATGGCTAGCGATACCGTGAGCTTCCATCCGGACGAAGATGCCTACGACGCGGCCCAGGCATTCGAGCGTTACGACTTGATCTCGGCTCCGGTGGTGGATAAGAACGGCAAGTTGATCGGTCGTCTGACCATCGATGAAATCGTCGACTTGATCCGTGAAGAAAGTGAAACCGAAGTCCTCAACATGGCGGGTTTGCGTGAAGAGGAGGATATTTTCGCGTCGGTTTGGCGTTCACTGCATAACCGCTGGGCCTGGCTGGCTATCAATCTGATTACCGCGTTCATCGCTTCTCGCGTGATCGGGTTGTTTGAAGGCTCCATCGAGAAGTTGGTTGCCTTGGCGGCGTTGATGCCGATTGTGGCGGGCATTGGCGGCAACTCCGGTAACCAGACCATCACCATGATCGTGCGCGCCATGGCGCTGGACCAGGTCAGTACCGCCAATTCCTCACGGCTGTTGCGCAAGGAACTGGCTGTAGGCCTCATAAACGGATTGGTGTGGGGTGGCGTGATTGGCGTGGTGGCCTACTTGCTCTACGGCAGTTGGTCCCTGGGCGTGGTAATGACTGCGGCCATGACGCTTAACCTGTTGCTGGCGGCCTTGATGGGGGTATTGATCCCCATGACCCTGGCGCGTCTAGGTCGCGATCCTGCCATGGGTGCCAGTGTGATGATCACGGCCATGACTGACAGTGGTGGTTTCTTCATCTTCCTGGGCCTGGCAACGATCTTCCTGCTCTGACCCTTCCAGCGGGGGCAAACCTGCCCTCGCTTTGCTTCTTATTCCCAAACTCCAGGCAAAAAAAAGCCAGCACATGGCTGGCTTCGGCTTTCAGGTGTCAATCAATTGGCTTCTGCGGCCGCCTCCACGTCATGCGCGATAAGCGAGACGAGAGCATTTTGCTGGCGGTGGGAGAGCTGACGAAAACGCTGCAGCAGTTCGCGTTCGTGCAGTGACAGCTCGGGGCTGTCCAGGCGCATGCTCAACTCTTCACCCAAGGCACCTTCCTGAATAAGGCTTTGTTCCAGGCGTGCGATGATTTCGGAGTTCATGCTGCGGTGATGATTGCGAGCCACCTCGGCAATGCGTTCCCGCATTCCGTCTGGCAGACGTACGACGAATTTGTCAGCCGTACGGCTGGAATAAATTGCCTGTTTCAATGGGCGCATATATTTAACCGGTTAGTTCAGGGGAGCGGTTTCTGGAATTGGCCGCAAGATGAGTGTTAAGACAAGGCTCACGACCAAAGTTCAACCCGAATTGCAAAGAGGCCGCATCATGCCTCAGATTTGACATTTCATTGGCGTCAATTCTGTGACAAATATTGAACCGCCTACAGGCTTTATGCCAGTACTGATTTACGTTTTTGCGGACTGGTTGGAAAAATTTCCCGCAGCTGCAGCGAAGCTCGGCAATCTTCGTCCAGACCAGCGCGGAATCTGAGTCGAAGGGCGTCCTTTCTATAGGGATATGGCCTTTTGCCCGCAAGCTTAAGGTTAGTAGTTGTTCGGCTATTTACGAGTGTCAGGCGACATAAGGTAGGGAGAAGGGGCGGCGGGGGAGGGCTAGCGAAGGATTGGATCGAATTTGATTCGGCGACCCTTGATGAGTGCCATAATCAGTAGGCTGCCCAGCACGGCGCTTGCGACGAAGGCCAGGGTTTGAGCTTGTTGTGAGGTGGCTCCCAGGCCTAGTGCGGCGGACATGAGGGTCAGGCACAGAAATAACCAGGCAGATTTGGACATGAATAATTTTCTCAGAAAACCCAATGCTCGGCCGCTGGGGCAGATTGGGTTTCTTGGGTCAGGCGGATGGGGGGCTGGGGGTTGGCAGTCATCAGTGCGAGTTGAGGGCGCTGTTGCAGATGGTGGGGAATGGCTTGGCTGATTTGCGCGCCGTCTCCAGTATTGGTCGGCTGAAAATGAAACGTCACCACCGCGGCCAGTGCCACAGCGTTCAGTGCTAATAGAAGGGCGCTGTTCATAGTCATGGTCTCCACGGTGCCTGGAACGATTGGTTGTGTATGTATGACTTTGCAGATGTCGTGCCAACCTATTAGGCCAATAAAAACAAAGAGTTAGATTTAATTTGTGGGGTTTTGAGGTTGCAGTTTGCACTAATGGCATATTAGTGCAGTGCAATTTGCACGATGCATCCGAAGGCTTTGGTCTGCAGCGAGATGCTTTGAATGCATTCGCAGGGATCGGCCTACATTCAAAATGCCAACGGACGACATGACAAAACCAGCCTCGGCCGTTAAGATGCACGCCGTCTGTCGCTAGCCCTTCCGGGTAAGCATTTGGCATTTGTCCCAGTAGCTCAATTGGATAGAGCATCCCCCTCCTAAGGGGAAGGTTGGCCGTTCGAACCGGCCCTGGGACACCATCTCCGTAAAGCTTTCCCCTCCTGGTAATCGCTGGTTTCAACAAGCAGTCTTTCTCTCTCCTCGCTTTCGCAGGTCTCGGCTGGGCTTCTTTCGGTTGGCGCTTGGTGCATTTGTGTGGGTGTGGATAATTCACGCCCCACGGCTATGCGCTTCTTCTATATAGAGCAGGCGGCGAGGCATCCTGGTTTTTATGGGGCAAGTAAGTGTTTCGCTTTTTTTTAAGATAGGGGGTTGACGTTCATGGCGATCCCTGTAGAATTCGCCTCCCGCTTACGAGAGATCGCAAGCGCAAGTGGTTGAAGTTATTGAAGAAATCTTCGAAAACTTCTGAAAATAACCACTTGACAGCAAATGAGGCTGCTGTAGAATGCGCGCCTCGGTT
>NZ_JBWKRA010000040.1:0-33148 GCF_059419065.1 Pseudomonas sp. GW821-FHT07B01
GTCCCCTTCGTCTAGTGGCCTAGGACACCGCCCTTTCACGGCGGTAACAGGGGTTCGAGTCCCCTAGGGGACGCCATTTGCGGGAATAGCTCAGTTGGTAGAGCACGACCTTGCCAAGGTCGGGGTCGCGAGTTCGAGTCTCGTTTCCCGCTCCATATTTAACGAAAACGCCGATCAGTGATGATCGGCGTTTTCGTTTGTGCGCAATTTACTTCGCCAGCGCACCACCCCGTTCAAAGCGTCGAAGGGATCTCTTGCCGTGGCATGAAAAAACGCGCAAACAGTTCGGACTGAGATTTGATATTCAGC
Source organism: Pseudomonas sp. GW821-FHT07B01 (assembly GCF_059419065.1). NCBI lineage: Bacteria > Pseudomonadati > Pseudomonadota > Gammaproteobacteria > Pseudomonadales > Pseudomonadaceae > Pseudomonas > Pseudomonas sp. GW821-FHT07B01. Next base: position 310 of record NZ_JBWKRA010000040.1, read on the forward strand.
TTGCTGTAGATGTTGCGGCGGTGGACCTTGATGGTTTCTGTCGACAGCGACAGCTTGCCGGCGATCTCTTTGTTGGAGAACCCACTGAGGAGTAACTTGAGCACGTCCTTTTCACGTGCCGTTACTTGTGTTTCCAACTGAGTAAGTGCCTCGGCCCATGGAGCCGGCTCGGCGAGGTTTTTTGTCGGGTCAGTTTCAAAGTACATGCGTTGATGCATCATTGCCGTCACCCACGGCTTGATCATGTCCAATACCGTTATCTGCGCCTGGGTGAATCGCAGGTTGCTGCCAAACGACATGCACAGCGTGGTGCCGGCATCGAGCCGTACATTGTATTGCGCCTCATCGACCGAGATGTATTGCGCGAAATATTGTTGGTAGTACTCGGTTTCCCGGAAGTGTTCCGGCGCAATATCGAGCAGATGGAAGAATTCGCTCTGTGGGTTTTCTCGATCAGCGATATAGAACGGGTCCAGCAGATACAGGCCTTTCACATAGCGGTGAATAAAGGCGTCGATTTCTTCGCTGTCGGCTACTTCGGGCAGGCTGATCACGCGCACCGCGTGGTCGCCAAAAACCAGCACTACCCAATTGTCTATCTGCACATATTCATTCAATACGCGATCAACGTACTCCAGAACTCCGGGCGATTGAGCTGCATGATCAGTTTTCCAACCGATCGGTGCCAAGCCAGGCTATGAAGGTCAAGCGACATGTTTTACCCCTTTAGGGTTAGGGCTTTGCAGGCCAGAGCTAAGTACTTGTAGGTATTTACTATTCGTTGATGCTCGGTATATTCACCCCGAGCTTACGATAGCCATGAAGGCGTGTCGTGTGGACAGGGATAGTCATATGAGTCGAGCACACTTGCGAGCTATTTTTTTAGCTTCGCTCCTGGGCGCTGCAACCAGCACGCCCGCAGCCGCCGCTGAATCTTCGGTGTATCTGTATAACTGGTTCGGGTTTCTTGAACCGCAGACGCCCAGGCAATTCCAGCAGGAGACCGGCATCAAGCTGCATATGGATGCTTTCGACAGCGCCGAAATCATGCAGAGCAAGGTCATGGCTGGGCGCACCGGCTATGACCTGGTCGTGGCCACCTCCAATGTATTACCCGGCTTGATCAAGGCTGGGGTGCTGCAGCCGCTGGATCGCGCGCAGTTGAGTAACCTTTCGCACATCGACCCTGACATCCTCTCCCTGCTGGCGGTCAATGACCCCGGTAACCGCTACGCCGTGCCCTATGTCTGGGGCACCACCGGCATTGGCTACGACGTGGATAAAGTCAAGGCGGCGCTGGGCGATGACGTCCCGGTGGACAGCTGGGACCTGATCTTCAAAGAAGAAAACATCAGCAAGCTCAAGTCTTGCGGCGTAGCCATGCTCGACTCCCCCAGCGAAATCATTTCGATCGCCTTGCACTACCTGGGGCTGCCCAGCAACAGTACCGATCCAGAGGATTACCAGAAGGCTCAGGCGCTGCTGTTGAAAATCCGCCCCTATGTGCTCTATTTCGACTCTTCCCGGATCGACACCGACTTGGCCGACGGCAACATCTGCGCGGTCGTAGGCTGGGCCAATGGTGCGCTGGCGGCGCAGGCGATTAATGAAAAGTCCAACAGCGGCCGTAAGATTGCCTACAGCCTGCCGCGCGAAGGCGCCTTGGTCTGGTCTGAAAACTGGGTGTTGCTCAAGGATGCTCGCCACCCAAAGGCCGCTCTGGCGTTCATCAACTACATGCTGCAGCCGCAGGTGATAGCCAAGACGTCCAACTACATGCTCTATCCCAACGCCAACAAAGATGCCACTGAGTTCGTCGAGCAAAAGTTGCGGGATAACCCTTGGATTTATCCCGATAAAAAGACCATGGCCACACTGGTTCCGCTTGAGCCCTTGCCGCTGAAGGCGGAGCGCATTCGCACACGGGTCTGGACCAAGGTCAAAAGCGGTACGTGACGGGGTCGGGGAGGGAGACAGCATGCCCCAGGGTCGTGATCAGCGTTATTTAGAGTCGGACGACTACAAGGCCTACAAAGAGATTGAAGAACAGATCGGCCTCTGTACGCCAGAGCAAGCCTGGGCCATGTATTACGTTTCGACGGGCATGGTGCGTGAAAACATTACCCTGGCCGTGATGGAGCACATTGGCCGGGGCAATCGTGCCCTGTTGCTTGAGTTTCCAGACCTGGTGCGAATCGCAGGGCGTGACGCTGAACCGGGGGAGATCGCCTCCAACTGGCCTCTGCTGCGAAGGCGTCGTCGATAAGTCTACTGTGAGTATCTCTGGAGGGGCGAGGTGCAGGCGGTTGTAGGTTATTATTGTGAAGCTTGTAGGGAAAGTCTGTGTTTTTTGTAGGGTTGATGCCTTTTCACCCTGTGCTCTCTACTCTGGCCACCCATTCTCCTTGTCCACTTCAGAGAACTGACCGGATGCTTCAGCTCGATTTCTATTCAACCCTCGTTGCCGCTTCGCTGGTGCTATTGCTGGGGCGGGGACTTGTGGCCCGTATCGGCTTTCTGCGTACTTACAATATTCCGGAACCGGTAGCCGGCGGCCTGTTGGTCGCCATGCTGCTCCTGGCGTTGCGCGCGTTTGCCGATATCGAAGTACGCTTCGATCCTTCATTGCAAACCCCGTTGATGTTGGCGTTCTTTGCCACTATCGGTTTGAACGCCGATTTTGCCAGCCTGAAGAAAGGCGGGCGGATCCTGGCGGTGTTTCTGTTGGTGGTAACGGGCTTGCTGGTGGTGCAAAACGCAATGGGTATCGCGCTGGCCTCGGCGCTCGGGCTTGACCCATTGATGGGCCTGCTTGCGGGCTCGGTGACCTTGTCCGGTGGACATGGTACCGGTGCGGCCTGGGGCGCGGTGTTCAGTGAGCAGTATGGCGTGGCGTCTGCGTCTGAATTGGCGATTGCCTCGGCGACCTTTGGCCTGGTGCTCGGTGGACTGATCGGCGGGCCCGTGGCGCGTTTTCTGATCAAGCGGGTCGAGGTTCCAGGTATTGGGCAACCGCAATCGAGCCTGGCCAAGGGGTTCGAGCAACCGAACGAAGAGCGCCTGATCACCGCGTTTTCGTTTATCGAGACCCTGGCGCTGGTGGCGATCAGCCTGCAGGGCGGCAACTTGTTGAATGCCGCCATCCAAGGCACCGCTTTCGAATTGCCGACGTTCGTGTGCGTATTGTTCGTCGGTGTGGTGCTGCGCAATGGGCTGTCGATGCTCGGCTGGCATCAGGTGTTCGAACGCGAAGTCTCGGTGCTGGGCAATGTCAGTTTGTCGTTGTTCCTGGCGATGGCGCTGATGTCACTCAAGCTCTGGGACTTGGCGGCACTGGCTTTGCCGATTGTCATTCTGCTGGCCGCACAGGCATTGCTGATGGCGCTGTTCGCGATTTTCGTGACGTTCCGGGTGATGGGCCGCAACTACGATGCGGCGGTGCTGGCGGCAGGCCATTGCGGCTTCGGGCTAGGCGCCACGCCCACGGCGATTGCCAATATGCAGGCGGTGACGCAGCGCTTCGGGCCTTCGCAGATCGCGTTTCTGGTGGTGCCGATGGTGGGCGCGTTCTTCATCGATATCGCTAACGCGGTGGTGATCAAGTTGTACCTGGCGCTGCCGTTCCTAGGGGCCGCAGGGTAAGTTTTTCAGCGCTTGCCCATGGCGTTCATCGCCTGGGCCAGGCGCTGAGTGGCTTGCTGGATTTCATCCCGGTCGAGGGAGGCAAAGCCCAGGCGCAGCGCGTTTACCGGTTGGTCGTTGGGTGAAAACTGACGACCGCTGCGCACCACGACGCCGTGGTCCAGTGCGGTGCTTGCCAACTTATCGACGTCTATTTCTTCCTCGAAACGTACCCATAGCGCCAAGCCACCCTCGGGCTCGCGCACTTGTATGCGAGCACCAAACGCCTGATCCAGGCAATCTTGCAATACCGTGCGGCGCGCCCGATATTCTTTCGACACGCGGCGCACATGCTTCTTCAACTCCCCGTCATTGATCAGGTCTGCCAGCATGGCTTGAGCGACCGCGTCGGCATCGCCCAACATCAGCGCGGCATTGCGCTGCAGGGCTTCAATCACAGAGGTGGGCGCCACGATATAGCTGCAGCGGAACGTCGAGCCCAGCACTTTGGACAACGAGCCGATATACAGCACATGGCGTTGGGCGCGGTCACTGGCCAGCGGTAGGTAAGGGCGGCCACTGAAATGATATTCGTGGTCGTAGTCCTCTTCGATAATGCAAAAGTCATGCAGCGCGGCCAACGCCAGCAAGTGTTGCCGGCGGGCGGCATGCAGGCTCACGGTGGTGGGGAATTGGTGATGGGGCGTGAGGTAAATCATGCGCACCTTGTGCTCACGGCATAAGCGCTCGACCTGGTCGGTGCGGCAACCTTCATCATCGATGTCGACCGTGACCAACCTCGCCCCGAGCTTGCGGAAAATTTCCCATGCCGGTGGGTAGCTCAGGCGTTCCACCAGGACCACGTCGCCGGGCTTGAGCAGCAGGCTGGCGCTCAGGAACAGGGACATCTGGGTGCCTTGGGTCAGGCAGATATTTTCGGCAGTGACCGTCAGCCCACGGTTGTTGCGCAGCATCTCGGCCAGGGCGCAGCGCAAGTGATAGCCGGTGCCTTCGCTGCCGTAGCGCACGGTATTGGAGGCAAAGCTGTTGCGCAGTGCGTGGCGATAGTAACGGTGCAAAACGGCCTGGGGCAGCAGGCGGTGGTCGCTGGTGCCGTTGTCGAAAAACAGCGCGCCGTGTCGATGCTCAAGCGCCACCACTTGGGCGTTATGGGTGAAATAGGGTACCGCTGGTTGGTCCAGTAACTGCGGCGCGAAAGACGGTTGTGTAACGCTGGGCAGTTGCTTGGGTGTCAGATGCGCATTGACGAAGGTGCCACGGCGCGGCTCGCTGGTCAGCCAGCCCTTGGTCATGGCTTCTTCGTAGGCCAGGATCACCGTCTTGCGGTTGACGTCGAGCAAGTGTGCCATCTCCCGCGTGCCCGGCAATAACGTGCCGGGCGGCAGGCGGCCTTCGAGGATGGCATTGACCAAGCCTTCGGCGATCTTGCGGTAAGACGCCTGGCTTGCATCTTCTTCAAGCCGGAGCAATGGGCGCCATTTACGCATCTGGACCATCTGAAGTATCCAAATCTGGAGGTTTTAATGGGCCTAGTCTAACGCAACAATCAAGCCTCACTCATCCCGAGGTCTTTATGAATACACGTCATGTCATCGAACTGTCGCCCTCGGGGAAAACCTTTGAAGCGGGCGATGAACTCTTGCTCGACGCCATGCTCGCCAGTGGCCTGGCCGTGCCGTTCTCCTGCCGCCGTGGCGCCTGCGGTTCGTGCAAGGTGGTGGTCGCCGAAGGTGCGTACCGGGCCAAACGCCTGGTGCCGGGTGCGTCGCAGCCTTCTTATCCTTTGGCAGCCAATGAGATGTTGTTATGCCAGAGCCACGCCTGTGGCGACATGCGCCTGTATATTCCCGGCTGGTCGCTGGATACGCCCGCGCTGGTAGTTGCGGCGCAGGTTCACAGCAAGCATGCGCTGGGCCCCGATGTGATCGAGTTGGTATTGATGCCCGAAACCCCAGTGGCGGTGCGGGCTGGCCAATACCTCAAGTTTCACCTGGCGGACGGTGACACGCGCTGCTTCTCGATTGCCAACCTGCCCGATGAGGACGATGGGCGCTTGGTCTTCCAGATTCGCCGGGTGAGTGGCGGGTATTTTTCCGAGGGTATGCTGGGTGGTCTCGCCGTGGGTGAGCGTCTGCACGTGGAAGGGCCGTTTGGTGCCTGTACCTGGCAGGACGATGAGGCGGCGCCCGTGGTGCTATTCGCTACGGGTACTGGTTACGCGGGCATCAAGCCTATCTTGCTGACCGCGCTCAAGCGCGATGTCGACGTGACGTTGTATTGGGGCGGCGCGCAATCGGCGGACTTTTATGACAGCGCTTTCCTCGACCACCTGATGCTTGAGCATCCCCGTTTTCGCTGGCATCCCGTGCGGTCCTCCGAGGGCAGGGTTCAGGAGGTTGCAATGAGTCATGGGCATCAGTGGGAACAGGCCCAGGTCTATGCGTGCGGCAACGGTGCAATGCTCGGCCAGGTACGCATCCACTGCCTTGAAGCGGGGTTGCCCAGCCACCGGTTTATCGCGGAGGCGTTTGTCGCCAGTGGTCGGTCAAGTGCTGGAGCAGTTTCCCTATCGTTTGACCCGGTGTGGGAGAAAGTCGGCCCGCGTTATTCCTTGGACGGCATGCTGGCTGCGCGGGAAAAATCCATACGTGCCCTGGCGGCGATTGCCAGCCAGTTGAAAGTCGGCATGACCACCGGCGAGGCCCTTGAGATGGCCGCCCGGCAACTGCAGGCCATGGGCGCTTCGCACACTTGGCATCCGACCTACATTCGTTTTGGCGCCGACACTGTTCGCCCTCCGCGCGAGGGCATAGATCGCCAGCGCAGGCTGCGTGCTAATGACATTGCCGTGGTCGATCTTGGCCCGGTGTGGGATGGCTACGAAGGGGACTATGGCGATACGTTTGTGTTCGGCGACGCGCCGTTGCACCAGGCCTGTACGACGGCCTTGCATGAAGTCTTCGATGAAACACGCCAGGCGTGGCTGCGTGGTCTGACCGGGCGTGAGCTCTACGACTTCGCCGAGCACAGCGCTGCGTCAAAGGGCTGGAGGCTGGCGCGCAACCTGGCGGGGCACCGCCTTGCGGACTTTCCCCATGCATTGTTCGAAAGCAAGGAGTTGGCTGACCTGGAGATCCCACCGAGTGAAATGGCCTGGGTATTGGAGATCCAGCTGTGCCATCCCACTGAGCCGGTGGGGGGGTTCTTTGAAGACATGCTGATGTTGCAAGGCTGAAGAGCTGTCATTGTTGCCGAGTCGTGTTTGACGCGATGGCCCTGCAAAGCGAGATCTCACCCACACCGCCGATCCCCTGTAGGAGCTGTCGAGCTTTAGCGAGGCTGCGAAAGCGGTGGTTCAGGCGCTGAAGAGGATGCCTGTGCCGCTGCCTTCGCAGCCTCGCTTGGGTACCAGATGGGTCAGAGCTTCGGCAACTGCCCGACGCGGCCCATCATTTCGGTGACGATCTGCAGGTCCAGCAAGAACTGTTCAACCGTCTTGAACTCACTGTCAGTGTGCCCGGTGTACTTCTCTTCCGGGCGGGCCAGGCCGAATTGCACGCCGTTGGGCAGGTCGTGCACCGAGGTTGCGCCGGCCGAGGTGCCGAATTTGTGCGCCATGCCCAGGTTTTCAGTGGCCACTGCCAGCAAGGCTTTTACCCATTCCCCTTCAGGGTTGCGGTACATCGGCGTGTCCAGCGAGTAAGTGAAGCTCACGTTGACCTTGGCGTTCTTGTCCCAGGCGTTCAGCTTCTGCTCGATTTGCGCCTTGAGCGCCGCCGGGGTTTTACCTTTCGGTGCGCGCAGGTTCACGGCCAGTTTAAAGGCCTTGTCATCCTGCCCCACAAACGTCAGCGAGGTGGTCAGCGGCCCCATGAAATCATCCGCGTAGCCCACACCCAATTTGCCGCCCAGGTAATCCAGGCCCCAGTTGTCGGCGGCATAGCGCGCGGCATCGGTGATGTGGTTGTGCTGGAGGGCGACCTTGCCGTCGAGGCTGTGGATCAGGTCCAGCATGCGCGCCACCGGGTTGACCCCGGTTTCAGGCTCGGAAGAGTGAGCGGATACGCCGGTAACCGTGAGTTTGACATCCTTGCCATCGACCTTGGCCGTCACCTGGAAGTCGCCACCGTTGCGCTTGGCATAGTCGGCACCGGCCTGTTGCAGGCTGGCGGCCAGTTCGGCGGGGGTGTCGCTGACCAGCGTGGCCACCGAGGCCGATGGAATCTGGTTGTTCGCCTTGCCGCCGGTCATCGCGATGATTTCTGCGCCTTTGCCTTCGCCCTTGCGCACCGGGAAGGTGGCCATCACGGTACCCGAGCCTTTTTCGGCGATCACCACCGGGTAACCGCCATCCAGCGCCAAGTTGTATTGCGGCACGGGGTTGCGTTCGAAGTAGTAAGGAATGGCATCACCGGCGGTTTCTTCAGTGGTGTCCACCAGCAGCTTGAACGTGCGCGCCAGTGGCAGTTTTTCTTCCTTGATCACTTTCATGGCGTACATCGCCACCACGATGCCGTTCTTGTCATCCTCGGTCCCGCGGCCATACATGCGGTCGCCAATCAGCGTGACCTTGAACGGGTCGAGTTTGGTACCGTCTTGCAGCACCCAGTTTTCCGGGGTCACGGGCACCACATCGGCATGGGCGTGCACACCCACGACTTCATCACCGCTGCCTTCCAGAGAAATTTCGTATACGCGGTTGTCGACGTTACGGAAGTTCAGGTTGAAGGACTTGGCCAGGGCCTCGATCTTTGCGGCAATCTTGAGGAATTCCGGGTTTTTGTACTGTGGCAGACCGTCTACGTTGAACGTCGGGACTTCCACCAGTTCACGCAAGGTTTCGAGCGCGGCTTTGCCATATTTAACGCGGGTGTAAATGCCCAGCAGGCGATTGATCTCGTTCTGCTGCTCGGCGCTCAGGGGTTTGTTGCCCACAAACGCGCTGATAGCCGGGCCGGTGTCAGCCGCTTTGCCCAGCTCGCCCTGGGCCAGAGTGCCGAGGAAACTGCGAAAATCGGTAACCGAGGTCTCGTTGAACTGCTTCAGGATTGCCGTGCTCTGGTCCGCGCTGATGTTGGCGAATGCGGGCGTGGCGACGGCCGAAAGGCCGGCGGCGAACAGGGTGGCAACCGCCAATTGCTTAAGTGGAAAGTGCATGGTTGAAGGCATTCCTTTGCAGGTAGTGAGTAGGAGGTTTCTGACGGAAGAGACAGAAACATTTCCACACACTACCATTACTCAGGTGCCCAAGGTCAATGCTGGCCAGGGTGGGGCGCGGGATACTCTTGGGTCACGCTCAAGGCTCTAGCGTAAGGCCCATCCCACAGTTGTTCATGCAACTGGCCTACACGCCTGGCCATCGCCTCACTGCGCATCACCACCTCCAGATTGCGTGAATTATCCAGGTAGCTGCCCAACCAATTGCTGGTGCCTACCCACGCCACTTGCCCGTCGATCTCCATGGTTTTGCTATGTATCACCCGCGCATAAGGGATAAAGCCTTGCTTGGCTTCGGGCAGGGTGACGATCTTGATCTCAACATTGGGCAGCACCGCCAGGCTCTTGAGATAGGGCAGTTCCAGCGGGTCGGTATTCCAGTTGGACACCATCAGTTTGATCGACACGCCACGGGCTGCGGCGGCGCGCACGGCGTTGTCGATCACCGCGTAGTACGGTCGGGTTCGATCCGGTCCGTAGGACAGCGGCGCGTAGTCGAGCAATTGCACGCGCACCTCTTTTTGGGCTTCGCCCAGCAGGCGCGGCAGTTCCAGCTGTGAGTCGCCCACGCCGGGCGGGTTGTAGCGTTGCGGGCTGGCCACCAGGTAGTTGCCGGTACGTGCGGGTGCTGGGCCGCTGGCGGGTAGCGGCACCGGTTGTTTACCCGCCAGCGCGGCCTGGGCTTGCCAGTCTTGCTCGAAGATCGCCTGCACTTGGCCCACCACCGTTTCGTCAGTGATCCGCAGCCCGGTTTCGTGGATATGTTCCAGGGCGCGCCAGTCAAAATTCTGACTGCCGACAAACGCCTGCTTGCCATCCACCAGCAGGTACTTGGCGTGGATGATGCCGCCGCTCAGTTGCCCGTAGGGCAGCACGCGCAAGGTCAGGTTGGGAATGGCGCGCAAGCGTTCCAGGGTGGCGGCATCCGACAGCTTGATGCCTTTTTCTTCGAGCAGGAAACGAATCTTCACGCCGCGTTTGCCGGCGGCTTCCAGGTGTTCAAACACGCTGTTCATCACCGAGCCAGGGTGGTCCGCGGCGTAGAACTGGCCGATATCAATGTGGCTTTTGGCGCCGTCGAACAGCTCGATCCATACCGGGCCGGGCTGGCGCAAATCGTCGGTGCCCAGGGCGGTGTCCACAGGCACGGTATGCACCAATTCAAAACCTGGAATGGAAAAGTCCGCCTGGGCCAGCGGACTGAGGAGCAAGCCGGTCAGGCCGGCAATACGCAACTTTATCGAAAGGGACATAAGCGTCTCATCGCACCAAAGGTAAAGGCGAGCGCCCAAGGCGCCCGCCCTGCAGGTCAGGCTGTGCGGCTGTGCAGCGGGGTGGGCACGCGATGAGTCACTTCATCCTGTGCGCGGGCACCGGTGGCGGCGCGGATCAACAGGATCTTCAACTGGTCGTTGATGCGCTCCAGGCTGTCCTGGAAGAAGTTGTGGAACACCACGCAGAACAGCGCGATGGCGATACCTAATCCCGTGGCAAACAAGGCCGTCCCGATACCACCGGAAATCTGCCCTGGGTCCGATACGCCCGCGGTGGCCAGCGCCTTGAAGGTGTCGATGATGCCGAGAATGGTGCCCAGCAGGCCCAGCAGCGGGGCGGCGGTGGTGATGGTCTCGATGATCCACAGGCTGCGGGCCAGTGGGGCGCGGGTCTTCAGGTATTGGGTATCGATTTCGTCGTCCAGGTCCTTGCGCGAACCGTGGGTCGCCTTCTGGGCCAGCACCGGCAAGATCATGTTCAGCGGCAGGCTGTCGCGACGGGTCAGGTTGTCCGGCAGGTCACGCTCGCTGTGCACATTGGCGCCCAGGGCGTCGATCAATGCGCGTGCCTGGCGGCGTACGTAGGCGAAGTAGATACCGCGTTCGATGGCGATGAAGATCGCAATGGCCATCGCCGCGTACATCACATAGAAAGTGACGTCGTGGAGCAGGTTCATATCCATGATGGTGTTCCTCTTGGGGTGAGTCTTAGAAATTCGCTTCCAGCGAAACCGTGACGGTACGGTCCAGGCCGACGATGTACGCAGGGTCGCCATCGCGGAAACCGCTGTAGCTGGCCGCGTTGGTCTTGGTGGTGTACACGCCGTCCAGGTATTTCTTGTCGAACAGGTTGTCGACGTTCAGGCGCAGGGTCGCGTCCTTGACCACTTTCTTGTCCACCGGCAGGTAAATACCGGCGCCGAGGTTGAACACGGTGCGACCGGAAATCGCCTCGTCGTTGGTCAGGTCGCCGTAGAGCTTGCTGGTGTACTTGCCACCGAAGGTGCCGTAGAAGCGCCCGTCGTCATACCCGATGTTGGCCGCCAGCATGTTCTTGGGCACGTTGGCGAACTGCTTGCCACTGGTGGGCAGCACGATGGGTTTGCCGGCGTTGTAGACGGTCAGGTCATCCTGCTGCTCGGCCTTGGTGTAGGTGTAGGAGGTGTAGTAATTGAAGTGGTGGGGCAACTGGCCGCTCCACTCCAGCTCCAGGCCTTTGTTGACCACGGAGCCGGCGTTGATGTCGGCAAAGTCACCGTTGATGTCCCGGGACGAAACCTGGCGGTTCTTGAAGTCCATGTAGAACAGGGTGGCGGCCAGGTTCATATCGTCGCCGCTGTAGCGCCAGCCCAGTTCGTGGTTCCAGCTGGTTTCCGGTTCGGCGTCGATCGAGCCGGCGCCTTTGTCGTAGAGCACGTAGTTCTGCGGCACACGCATGTTGCGCGACAGGCTGTAGAACAACTGGTCACGCTCGTCCAACTGGTATTTCAGGCCGGCGTTGGGCAGCAGTTTGTTGTAGGTCTGGTTACGTTTTTCCGGGCGTTCGTTGAGGCTGCCGTGGTTGGTGCCTTCACGCTCGACGTTCATGTAGGCCAGGCCTGCGATGAAGGTCCAGTCCGGGTTGATGTACCAGGTGTCCTGGGCCCAGACTTTTTGCGCCGGCGTCACGGTGAAACGGTCGCGACCCTGCACGGTGTTGCCGTTGGCATCGACGATGGCGCTGTTGGAATCTGGCCAGGTATCCACTGGCTTGCCGTTGCTCTTGAGCGGAATGAACGGCTGGGTCTGGCTCTGGCGTGCGCGCTCGTACCAGTAACCGAATTGCAGGCTGTGGTCGCCAAGGTCCCAGGTCAGCTTGGTGGTGATGCCCGGACGCCAGGTTTGCGTGCGTGAAGGGCGGTAGTACACGCCGCTGTTGGGTGTGCCGTCGGCGTTGTATTGGGCGGCCGTGGGCAGGTTGCCGAGGTCGAACACACCGCCCTGGTTGGAGCCACGGTTGAGGGCATAGCTGGATGAACCGACGCCGCTGCCATTGCCCCAGTAGTAATACGGGATCACCGACAGTGCGAGGTTATCGGCCAGTTTGAACTGGGTGTTGAGCACGGCGGTGAACGTCTGGAACGGGTTCTGCGCCAGGGCGTAATAGCTGTTGTACTTGCCGTTGCTGCCCACGCTGGGTGTTGCCGGATAAGGGTCGTACTTGCGGCCATATTGCTGAAACTGCGCCTTGGTCAACTGGCTGTAACTGTTGTTGTCCTGCTCGTGGTACTTGAGGATCAGGTTGGCGGTGTTGCCATTGCCAGCGTCGAAAAAGCTGTTCCACTCCACCTTGTCCGCGCGTACCGCGCCCGAGCCGCGCCACATTTCACCTTCTGTGTGGGACACCGACAGCCAGTTGCTCAGGCCGTTGATTTCGCCGGTGTTGAGGCGGGCAAAAGTCTTGCGCGTGGCGTTGCTGCCGACGACCTGTTTGACGAAGGCACCGGTTTCCTTGGTCGGGCGAATGGTCACGATGCCAATGTTGCCGCCGCTGGAACCAATGTGCGGGCCGTCGGATTCCGAAGCGCCCTGGGTGACGAAGATCTGGTCGATGTTTTCCGGGTCGCCCAGCAGGTTGGAGTACAGCGCGTAGTTGCCGGAGTCGTTGATCGGCATGCCGTCCACCGACATGCCCACCTGGTCGGAGTTCATGCCGCGCATGGTGAAGCGAAAGCCCGACAGGCCGGTGTTGTCTTCACTGGAGATGTTCAAGCCCGGGGTGTACTTGAGCTTGTCGATGGCATTGCCGGTGGCCGCCTGTTTATCCAGTGCTTCCTTGGTCACCGTGGAGCGGCCCTTGATGCTTTCCTCCGGCACCATGTAACCGCCCCCGGCGGTCGCCTTGCCTTGTACCCCAATGGTGCCGACATCACTGTCGCTGGTCTCTGCCATGACCAGTCCCTGGCTCATGCTGGTCGCGGCCACAAGTGCCAGATGAATACGGGTGAACTTCATCACTGTCGTCCTGGTGTCGGGTGCTTATTGCACGCTGTAGTTGAAGGTGGCGGTGAAGCGCTGCTCATTGCGCCCCCCGAAGGCTTGCTCGGGGAACGGTTTGACTTGCTTGATGCGACGCAAGCTGTTGGTGGCTGCCCGGTTGAGCAACATGCTCGAGGCCTGGGTTTGTAAACCTGAGTCGAGGACGCGGCCCTGACGGTCTACCAACAGCCAAACCACCACCTCGCCGCTCGGGCGTTCGAGGGACGCCTGGCGCCCGGTGGGGTACTGCTTGTAGGTGTCCAGTTCGTTGCGCAAGCCTTTGAGGTAACCGCTTTCCAGGGCCTGGCCATCGACCTTCGGTGGCGCCGGTGGGGCAGGCGTCGGTGCCGCTTGGGTGACGACGGCCGGGGCTGGCTTGGCGGCCACCGGTGGCGGCGTCGGCACGGGCTTGGCGACCACGGGGGCAGGCTTGGGCACAGGTTTTGGCTTGGGTTCAGGTTTGGGTTTGGGCAGCGGCTTGGGCGGTGGCGGCGGGGGCGCCGGCTCGGCCTCTTCCTCTTCGATCACTGGCGGTGGCGGTTCTTGCTCCACCACCGGTTCCGGTATGACTTGCGGTTCCGGCTCGACCAAGGCCAATTCGACCGCCGACTCGTCATACACCGGCTCGACTTTCAACGTCTGGGACTGGATACCCAGTGCAATCAGCACCAGGGCGATCAGGGCCGGGACACTGCCCAGCAGCTGACGCGCACGAAACAGAACGTACATGATCAGGACTTACGCGTGGCGATGGACACGGAGGTGAAGCCACCCAGGCGCAGGGTGTCCATCACTTCCACCAGGCGCGAAACCTCCACGCCTTTGTCGCTGTTGACGATGATCGTCGACTTGGTATCGGGCTTTTCGGCCGCCTTCAGCGCCGGCACCAGGGCCTCCACCGTCAGGTCCTTGCCGTCCAGTTGCAACTGGCCTTCCAGGCCCAGGGTGAGGATGAATTTGTTCTGCGGCTTGAGCTGCTGCGAACTGCTGGCGCTGGGCAATTGGGTCTTCATGCCGAGCGCGGGAATCACGTTCAGGCTCACCAGTACGAAAAACACCAGCAGGAACATCATCACGTCGATCATCGGGATCAGCTCGATGTGCGCCTTGCGTTTCTTGGGTTCGTCCCAGGTTCTCATTCCGTTACCCCGTCATTGAATTAGGGGCAAAACGCTAACAGCCAAAAATGACCGATTGGTTAACTTTAATTGACCGTTTAGAGGCTCTAGGACGCGTCTTTCAGAAAACTTACCGGTCAGTTTTCGGGCGTAATGAAACTGACACTCGGGGCCTCCATGCTTGAGAAATTTATCTTGAGAGCCGGCTCCCATGCCCACTGCACTGCCTCAATTGACGACCCCGCGACTGCTGTTACGCGCACTGCATATGCACCAGGCGCAGGTGCTTTTCACGCTTGCCAACGGGCCGAAAATTGCCGACAACACGGCGAACATTCCATCGCCCTACACCTTGGAAACCGCGCAGGATTTTATTGCGGGGATCGCTGACAAGTACCGCACCGGTGAGCTGCTGAACCTGGGGATGCATGTGCGCGGCACCGACGAATTGGTCGGCATGGTCAGCCTGCGCATCAATGCACGCCATCACTATGGGCACTTGGGTGGCTGGGTGGCGGCGCACTGCCGTAACCAGGGGTATGCGGCTGAAGCGGCGAGCGCGGTGATGGATTTCGGCTTCGAGGCGCTAGGGTTGCAGCGCGTGGGCAGCCAGTGTTTCGTGAGCAACAAGGAGTCGGCGCGGGTCATGGAAAAGATCGGCCTGCGTTATGAGGGTTGCATGCGCCAGGCGTTTTTAAAGAACGGCGTGTATGAGGACATGCTCGGGTTTGCCACCGTGCGCGACGACTGGGAGCGCTGTTCGTGAGTGGCGAAGTGGACCACGGCCGGCGCCGGGTCCTTGGCGGGCTGGCGGTCGCTACCGCGTTTTCGATTCTCAGCCCGTTTGCGCGCAGTGCCGGGGTGGATTATCCGTTCACCCTCGGCGTGGCTTCCGGCGACCCGTTGCCAGATGGCTTTGTGATCTGGACGCGCCTGGCGCCGTTGTTCAACGCCGCGGATGGCCGTGGCGGCCTGAGTCGCTCGGTGCCGGTGCGTTGGCGGGTGGCCAGCGATGCGGCGATGACGCGCATTGTGAAGCACGGCGAAGTACTGGCGACGCCGCGTTTCGCTCACGCGGTGCATGTCGAGGTGGCGGGGCTGGCGGCAGATCGGCCGTATTGGTACCAGTTTGAAGGGCTCGGTGCGCAGAGCCCGATGGGCCAGTCGCGCACGATGCCGCCGCCGCAGGCCATGGCCTCGGCCCGGCTGGGGTTTGTGTCCTGCTCGCACTGGGAGCGCGGCTATTTCAGCGCCTACCGACACCTTGCCGCCGAGCAGCCGGACCTGGTGTTTTTCCTCGGTGATTACATCTACGACAGTTCCTATGCTGCGGAGTCGGGCAAGGTGTTTCGTTCTCACGGCAGCGGCAATGCGCAAAGCCTGAGTGATTACCGCAACCGCTACGCACTGTACAAGACTGATCCAGACCTGCAGGCCCTGCACGCCGCGGCTCCTAGCGTCGTAACCTGGGACGATCACGAAGTACAGAATGACTACGCCAACCGCTGGTCCCAGGACCCGAAGGTGGCGGTGGCGCAGTTTCTCAAGCAACGGGCCGCGGCGTACCAGGCGTTTTATGAACACATGCCCCTGCGTGCCAGCAGCGTGCCGAAGGGGCCGGACATGCGCATCTACCGGCGCCTGGACTATGGGCGGCTCGCGCGTTTTCATGTGCTCGACGGTCGCCAGTACCGTTCCGAGCAACCCTGCATCGCGGCCAATGGCAGCCACCAAGGGCATATTGTCACCACCCCTTGCAGCGACCTGCGTGACCCTGGCCGCACGTTGCTCGGCTGGCAGCAAGAGTCTTGGCTGGATCAGGGGTTTGCCCAGTCCAGTGCGCAGTGGAATGTCATCGCCCAGGATTTGCTGGTGGCGCCACTGATGCAGCGTGACTTGACCAACCATAAGCTTGGCCGCTGGACCGATGGTTGGGATGGCTACATGGCGAACCGCTCACGGATGCTGGCGTCGATCGTGCGCAATCGCGTGAAGAACCCGGTGTTCTGGGGAGGGGATATACATTCGTTCTGGGCCACCGACCTGCATGCGGACGCCGACAGGCCAGACTCGGCGGTGGTCGCCACCGAGTTTGTTGGCTCGTCGGTGACCTCCGACGGCCCGCCCTATGACGCGTTCATGAAGATCATGCCGCTCAACCCGCATGTGAAGTTTTTCGACAGTCGCCAGCGTGGGTATGTGTCGGTGGAGTTGGCGGCCAATAGCATGTTGACGAATTTTCGTGCGATCAGTGACCCGCGTGACCCGGCGGCGACGGTGTCGACGTTGAAGTCGTTCGTGGTGGAGCCGAGCAGGGCGGGGGCTATTGCCGTGTAGCCTGTTTCTCTGGGGCGATCCAATGTGGGAGGGGGCTTGCCCCCGATAGCGGTGTGTCAGTCACTGCATCTGCTACTGCACTAACGCTTTCGCAGGCAAGCCAGCTCCCACAGGGAACTGAGCTTAACTGAATGGCATTAAGGCAAGCCTCCCCCCACATTGATTTCATAGCGCACCGAGAGTGCGCCTTTTTTCTCTGACAACGCCAGGATCGTTACCTGGCCCAGTTCGCTCAACGCTTGAACATGCGTACCGCCACAGGCGTAAGCCGGTAATTCGCCGAAGCCGACTTCGCGGGTGCCATCTTCCAGCGTCATATAGCGGGGATAGTCGGCGGCGATCCATGTGTTGACCCACTGCTGGAGCGCCTGCGCATCCATGTCTTGCGCGGTCTGGCCACGGATAAAGGTGATCTTGCCTTCGCCGGGCCAGTGGTGAGCCTTGATCGGCATCCAGCCCAGGCGTTCGCCGGCATTGCCAATCAAGTGCCCCGCCGAATGCAGACGAGTGTGCAAGGCGCGCCGCTGTGCGTCGACTCGTGCAACGACGAGGCCGGGCTCCAGAGGTCGGTCGACGTAGTGCACCACCTGTTCGGCTTCCTGCATGACTCGCAGCACCTGGCTGTCGCCGAGCCAGCCGGTGTCGGACGGCTGGCCTCCGCCTTGGGGATGGAAAATGGTCGACTGCACAATCACGGCGAATTGCTCTTCGTACGGGGTGCAACTGAGCACTTCCAGCTCGGCCGTCAGGTGGTCGTGGGTAAAAAACAGGCGCTCGGTCATCATCTACATCCGCATCAGGGTTCTGTGGGCAGTATAAATAGTGCGCAGATGGGTGATAATCCGCTCAATTATCAATGGACCTGTGCGTCATGAGCATCAATCTTCCTTTGCCGTTATTGGGTGAAATGGCGATTTTCGTCAAGGTCGTGGAAACCGGCAGCTTCTCCGAAGCGGCGCGGCAACTCAGCGTTTCACCTTCGGCGGTGAGCCGCAGCATCTCGCGCCTGGAACAAGCCCTGGCCACGCGCCTGCTGCAACGCACCACGCGCAAGCTGCGCCTGAGCGAGGGCGGCGAGGAGGTGTTCAAGCGTTGCCAGGAGATGGTCAATGCGGCGCGCTCGGTGATGGAAATTAGTGGGCAATTTACCCATGAAGCCGAGGGGCTGGTGCGGGTCAGTGTGCCCAAGGCGGTGGGGCGATTTGTGGTGCACCCGCATATGCCGGAATTTTTGCGGCGCTATCCCAAGGTGGATGTGCAATTGATCCTGGAAGATAGGCATGTGGATTTGATCGACGACAACGTCGACTTGAGCATCCGCATCACCGACAGCCCACCGCCAGGTCTGGTCGGGCGCCAACTGTTGCCCATCGAACATTTGCTGTGCGCGACGCCGCAGTACCTGGCCGAGCACGGTACACCGAGCCATCCCCATGATCTGCTTGGGCACAGTTGCATTTATCTGGGTGAGACACCGGGAGATTCACGCTGGAAGTTCCGCCAAGCTGGCAGGGCGGTAACGGTCGGCGTACGCGGCCGGTATGCGGCGAACCACACCGGGGTGCGACTGGAGGCGGCTTTGCAGCATGTCGGGATTGCCAGCTTGCCGTATTTCACCGCGCGGCACGCATTGGAAGCGGGGGATTTGGTGCAGGTGTTGCCGGGGTGGGATTTTATTGCGTCGTACCATGGCGAGGCGTGGTTGCTGCATTCGCCCACACGTTACCTGCCGCCGAAGTTGCGGGTGTTTATCGATTATCTGGTGGAGTGCATGGCCAGGGAGCCCACGCTGCGCCGACGGTAGGAGCGCGGTTGCTCGTTCCCACGCTCTGCGTGGGAATGCCACCTTGGACGCTCCGCGTCCTGCCTTTATGCCTGTGCACGGGTGACGCAGAGCGTCACAGGATAGGTTCCCACGCAGAGCGTAGGAACGAGCATAGTCGTCAGTGTTTGCTCTGGTCCTGAGGCATCGCCAGCAGCTGTTTTTCCTGGTTCCAGTCGAACGGTTCGTCGTTCTGTTCGGCTTCATAGCGACGTTCTTCCAGGGCCTGGTACAGGTCCAGTTCTTCGTCGGGCATGAAGTGCAGGCAGTCGCCGCCAAAGAACCACAGCAGGTCGCGGGGCACCAGGTGGGCGATTTGCGGGTAGCGCAGGATGACCTGGCTCATCAGGTCCTGGCCCAGGTACTGGCTTTCGATCGGGTCGATTGGCAACAGGGCGCGCAGTTCGTCGAAACGCTCCAGGAACAGCGAGTGGCTTTCCTCGGGTACCTGTTCGGCTTCGCCGACGGCAACCAGGATGCTGCGCAAGTGGTCGAGCAAGACGAGATGATCGGCAACGACGTTGGACACGAGATAAGGCCTCTAAAGCAAAAACGGGCGCGAGAGTATAAGCCTCTCGCGCCCGTTTTTATATGACCGCTCGACTCAGCGGACTTTACCTTCTGCCTGCATCAGCTCTTCCTTGCTGAAATCATCCACGTCGATCACCTTGCGTCGCGCCGCCTCGGCATCGCGCAGGGTTTGCGCCTCGGCCGGTTGCAGCACGCCGGCCTGCAGGGCCGCGTCGATGGCATGCTCGCCGGCAGCCGGCTTGACCTGGCCGCTTTTGAGCGCGCTGTGGAGTTTTTTCTGCAAGGGGTGGCTGGCACCGAGCAGGTCGTAGGCATGTTGCAGGGCGCCCACGGGATCTTCTGCTGATTGCGGGCGATAACAGCCGGCCAGCAATTCTTCCAGGGTCGGGTCGCCTTTGGCGCGGCCGATCACGGCTGCCACTTCGGCATCCAGAGCGTCGGACGGCCCGGTATGACGACGCCCGAACGGGAACACGATCACCCGCAACAGGCAGCCCAGCACCTTGTTCGGGAAGTTGCTCAGCAGCTCATCCAGTGCGCGTTCCGATTCGCCCAGGCTTTCTTCCATGGCCCAGGCAAACAGCGGCTCCAGATGGTCCGGCGAGTCCAGGTCGTGATAACGCTTGAGCGCCGCCGAGGCCAGGTACATGTGGCTGAGCACATCACCCAGGCGGGCGGACAGGCGTTCGCGGCGCTTGAGCTCGCCACCCAGCAACATCATGCTCAGGTCGGCCAGCAGGGCAAACGCAGCCGCCTGGCGGTTCAGGGCACGGAAGTAGCCCTGGCTCAACCGGTTGCCCGGGGCTTTTTCGAAGTGCCCGAAGCCCAGGTTCAGCACCAGAGTGCTGGAGGCGTTGCTGACGGCAAAGCCGATGTGTTGCATCAGCAGGCCGTCGAATTCCTTCAACGCCTGGTCATGGTCTTCGCGGCCGGCCAGGGCCATTTCCTTGAGCACGAAGGGGTGGCAGCGAATGGCGCCCTGGCCGAAGATCATCAGGTTACGCGAAAGGATATTGGCGCCTTCCACGGTGATAAAGATCGGTGCGCCCTGCCAGTTGCGGCCCAGGTAGTTGTTGGGGCCCATGATGATGCCCTTGCCGCCGTGCACGTCCATGGCGTGGCTGATGCACTCACGGCCGCGTTCGGTCAGGTGATACTTGAGGATCGCCGACAACACCGACGGCTTCTCGCCCAGGTCCACGGCGTTGGCGGTGAGCATGCGCGCACTGTCCATCAGCCAGGCGTTGCCACCGATGCGTGCCAGGGCTTCCTGGATCCCTTCGAAGGCCGACAGCGGTACGTTGAACTGTTCGCGCACCTGGGCGTATTGGCCGGTCACCAGGCTGGTGAACTTGGCAGCGCCGGTGCCGACGGCGGGCAGCGAGATCGAACGGCCGACCGACAGGCAGTTCATCAACATCATCCAGCCCTTGCCGAGCATCTCCTGGCCACCGATCAGGTATTCCAGAGGGATAAACACATCCTTGCCGGAGTTGGGGCCGTTCATGAAGGCGGCGCCAAGCGGCAGGTGACGACGGCCGATTTCCACGCCAGGGGTGTCGGTAGGAATCAACGCGAGGCTGATGCCCAGGTCTTCTTCTTCACCCAGCAGGTGGTCCGGGTCATGGGCTTTGAAGGCCAAGCCGAGCAAGGTCGCTACCGGGCCGAGGGTGATGTAGCGCTTTTCCCAGTTCAGGCGCAGGCCGAGGGTTTCCTTGCCTTCCCATTCCCCTTTGCAGATCACCCCGGTGTCGGGCATGGCGCCCGCATCGGAGCCGGCCAGCGGGCCGGTGAGGGCGAAGCACGGGATGTCGTCGCCACGGGCCAGGCGCGGCAGGTAATGATTGCGCTGTTCCTCGGTGCCGTAGTGCAGCAGCAGTTCGGCGGGGCCGAGGGAGTTGGGGACCATCACGGTGGAGGCCAGATCACCACTGCGGGTCGCGAGCTTCATGGCGACCTGGGAGTGGGCATAGGCGGAGAAGCCCTTGCCACCGTACTCCTTGGGAATGATCAGGGCGAAGAAGCCATGGGTCTTGATGTGTTCCCAGGCTTGCGGCGGCAGGTCCATGGCCTGGCCGATTTCCCAGTCGCTGACCATGGCGCAGAGTTCTTCGGTGGGGCCGTCGATGAACGCCTGCTCTTCCTCGGTCAATTGCGCCTTGGGGTAGGCCAGCAATTTGTCCCAGTCCGGGCGGCCACTGAACAGCTCGCCGTCCCACCACACTGTACCGGCATCAATCGCATCGCGCTCGGTCTCGGACATCGGCGGCAGCACTTTCTGGAACCAGCTGAACAGCGGCTTGGTGAAGTATTGGCGGCGCAGGTCAGGCAGCAGCAAAGGCGCGGCCACCACGGCCAGGAGTACCCAGAAGATCAGCAGCAGCCAACCCGGTGCGTGGCTCCAGGCGCCCATCGCCAGCAGGTAGACGGCGACCACACCCAGGGCGGGCAGGGGGGCAGTACGGCGGTGTGCCAGGTAGGCAATGCCGACCACCAGCACCAGTATCCACAACAACAGCATATTCAATCCTCCGTGAACCAGGGGCGAAACCACCAGGGAGCTTAGTCGGCATCCGAACAAGCCGGGTGATCAGGGTGTAACAAGGTGTACTGGGCAACCCATCAGCCGGCGCCGGCATTTGGCCGAATCGTCGTTATCTCTCTGGCAGGCCTGGTGGTTAAACTCCAGGCTCCCCTCGGAGATCAAGCTCATGAATACGTACTTGAGTCCCAGCCGCTTCATCGATAGTGACCACCCTGTGGTGGTGGAGTTCGCCGAGAAACATCGCGGAACCCGCCCGGATTTAAGTGACCAGGCAGTCAGTCTTTACTACGCCGTGCGTGAGGCCATTCGCTACAATCCCTATACCTTCAGCCGTGACCCCAGCACCTTGAGCGCCAGCTTCGCCCTGGCGGCCGGCGAAAGCTACTGTGTGCCCAAGGCCACGTTGCTCGCCGCTTGCGCGCGCCACTGCGGCATTCCCGCACGCATTGGCCTGGCGGACGTGCGCAATCACCTGTCCACACCGCGACTGCTCGCCCTGCTCAAAAGTGACGTGTTCGCCATGCACGGTTATACCGAGCTTTACCTGAACGGCCGCTGGGTCAAGGCCACTCCGGCGTTCAACCAGCAACTGTGCGAAGTGTTCGACGTGCCGCCGTTGGAGTTCGATGGGCTGCACGACAGCGTGTTCCACGCGTTCAATCGCCAGGGCCAGCGTTCTATGGAGTACGTGGTGGACCACGGGCAATTTGCTGACGTGCCCGAAGCATTTTTCTTCGGGCATATCCGCCAGTGCTACCCGCACCTGTTTGGCGACGATGCGCCCATCTTGCTCGGCGACATGCAGGGCGATTTAAGCCGCGGCTGAACCGGCGTATGCTGCTGCCTTCATCCAGCCAAGTTCATCCACAATAAGGCGCGGTCATGCTGAAGATCTGGGGTCGTAAAAATTCATCAAACGTCAGGAAAGCACTGTGGTGCGCCGAAGAACTCGGCCTGGACTATGAAGCAATTGATGCGGGCGGGGCTTTTGGTGTGGTCGATACCCCCCAATACCGGGCCATGAACCCCAATGGCCGGGTGCCGGTGATCGAAGATGGCGACTTTGTGCTGTGGGAATCCAACACCATCGTGCGTTACCTGTGCGCCAAGCAGGCATCGGACTTTTACCCCAGCGACCTGCAAGCCCGGGCCAACGCCGAAAAGTGGATGGACTGGACCACTTCCACGCTCGCCGATCCGTTCAAAGCGGTGTTCTGGGGCATCGTGCGCACCCCGGCTGACCAGCAAAACTGGGACAGCATCAATGCCGGGCGCCAAGCCTGTATTGACGCGCTCAAAACCGTCGAACAAGCCCTCGCCGAGCAACCCTACCTGTCCGGCCAGGCGTTCGGCATGGGCGATATTCCCTTGGGCTGCTTCATCTACGCCTGGTTCGAGATGCCCATCGAACGCCCGGCAATGCCGAATCTGGAGGCCTGGTACCAGCGCTTGCAACAGCGCCCGGCCTACCGCAAGGCGGTGATGACCGCGTTGACTTAATACACACTATTAATACGGGTGACTGTACTTGTGCGGCATGGGCACGCACCATGCTCGCACTGCATCGCCGGTTGAACTACCTGCGGTGTGCCCTCATCTATTCTTTCTATTCCCTTCTTTGGTGCGTATTCCGATATGAGTTCCGCTCTGTCCATCCGGCAGCTAACCAAAACCTACGGCAACGGTTTCCAGGCCCTGAGTGGTATCGATCTGGACGTTGCCGAAGGTGACTTCTTCGCCTTGCTCGGCCCCAACGGTGCCGGCAAATCCACCACCATCGGCATTCTCTCCACCTTGGTCAACAAGACCAGCGGCACGGTGAATATCTTCGGGCATGACCTGGATAAATCCCCGGCGGCGCTCAAACGCTCCATTGGCGTGGTGCCCCAGGAATTCAATTTCAACCAGTTCGAAAAGACCTTCGACATTGTTGTGACCCAGGCCGGCTACTACGGCATTCCGGCGAAAGTCGCCAAGGAACGCGCCGAGCAGTACCTGACTCAACTGGGCCTGTGGGACAAGCGTGACGTACCTTCGCGCTCGCTGTCCGGTGGCATGAAGCGACGCCTGATGATCGCCCGCGCGCTGGTGCATGAGCCGCGCCTGTTGATCCTCGACGAACCTACCGCCGGCGTGGACATCGAGCTGCGCCGCTCGATGTGGACCTTCCTCACCGAACTGAACGAGAAGGGCATCACCATCATCCTCACCACCCACTACCTGGAGGAGGCTGAGCAGTTGTGCCGCAACATCGGCATCATCGACCACGGCACCATTGTCGAGAACACCAGCATGCGCAACCTGCTGGGCCAGTTGCATGTGGAAACCTTCCTGCTCGACCTGAAAAACAATCTCTCGGTGGCGCCGCAGTTGCTCGGCTACCCCAGCCGGCTGGTGGACAGCCACACCCTGGAGGTGCAGGTGGATAAGGCCATGGGCATCACCGCGCTGTTCACCCAGCTGGCGACTCAGAACATCGAAGTGTTGAGCCTGCGTAACAAAACCAATCGCCTTGAGGAGTTGTTCGTGTCCCTGGTGGAGAAAAATCTGGCGAAGGTGGCGGTATGAGTTCCGAACTGCAACCCAACCTTGTCGCGCTGCAAACCATTGTCTATCGCGAAGTGAAGCGCTTTACCCGGATCTGGCCGCAGACCCTGCTGCCGCCGGCGATCACCATGGTCCTGTACTTTGTGATCTTCGGTAACCTGATCGGCCGGCAAATCGGCGACATGGGTGGTTTCACCTACATGGAATACATCGTGCCGGGCCTGATCATGATGTCGGTGATCACCAACTCCTACGGCAACGTGGTGTCGAGTTTCTTTGGCAGCAAGTTCCAGCGCTCCATCGAAGAGCTGATGGTCTCGCCGGTGTCACCGCACACCATCCTCATCGGCTACACCCTGGGCGGCGTGTTGCGTGGCCTGATGGTGGGGGTGATCGTGACGCTGCTGTCGCTGTTCTTTACCCATCTGCAGGTGCATCACCTTGGGGTCACCATTCTGGTGGTGGTGCTGACGGCGACGATCTTCTCGCTGCTGGGCTTTATCAACGCCGTGTTCGCACGCAACTTCGATGATATTTCCATTATCCCGACCTTCGTGCTGACGCCGCTGACCTACCTGGGCGGGGTGTTTTACTCCATCACCTTGCTGCCGCCGTTCTGGCAGACGGTGTCCCTGGCCAACCCGGTGCTGCACATGGTCAACGCCTTCCGCTACGGCATTCTGGGCGTATCGGATATCAAGATCAGTGTGGCGATCACCTTTATGATCGTTGCGACCGTGGTGCTGTATATCGGTTGTGCGCGTTTGCTGGTGAGTGGGCGTGGGATGCGTACATGATGTGGGATTGGAAATAACAAAACGGCCTCATCAGAGGCCGTTTTTTATTGGATGCACACCGAACAAATGTGGGAGCTGGCTTGCCTGCGATGGTATCGACTTCGCTTGACGGGTGTACCGAGGTGTCTGCATCGCCGGCAAGCCAGCTCCCACATTTTGTGTCGGCGCACGCGCTTCAGTTTTTTAGTGCCAGCTCGATCAGGGCATGCAGTTCTTCTACCGCCAAAGGCTCTGCCGAAAACAGAATACGAAACACCGTCGGTGCGGCGAGCAGGTTGATCAGATGGTCAACGCTCGGCGGCTGTTCCTGCGGGTAGCGGTCAACAATCACCTGCAACTGCCCACTCAGGATGCTCACGCAATACCCTGGCGTCGGGCTGCTTTGCACGTCGCGCATCATGTTGCGGCCTACGTCCGAACTCATCTCATCCAGGTATTGCTCGGCCCAGGCTTGCAGGTCGCCACGCAGGCTGCCGGTGTTGGCCGGTTCGGTATCGGGGCGCATTCGGGCCAGGGCGACGTCGGCGAGCAGTACTGACAGATCGCCCCAGCGCCGGTAAATGGTCGACGGCGTGACGCCTGCACATGCCGCAATCATCGGCACGGTGACGCTGGAACGCTCATGGGCTTCCAGCAATTCGCGCACCGCTCTGTGGACGGATTCTTGTACCCGGGCACTGCGGCCCCCCGGGCGGAGGCCTTCTTTGATCGCCATGGGCGAGACCTTAACACAAAGAATTTGCTTTAAGCGCCAGCGAATAGCACACTGCACAAAAGCAAAATATTAGCTTTAGCGGAGCGTGCCCATGTCCAGTGTCATCTCTCAGCGGTCCAGCCTGGCGTTTCTAGTGATCATGGTGCTGACCTTTCTCGCCGCCTCCAGCGCGCCGACGCCCTTGTACCAGGTGTATCAAGACCACCTGCATTTTTCGGCGGCCATGCTCACCGCCATCTTTGGTGTCTATGCCGTGAGCCTGCTGGCGGCCCTGCTGGCGGTGGGGTCGCTCTCGGATTACCTGGGGCGCAAGCCGGTGATCTTCGCCGCGCTGCTGCTCAATAGTGTGGCGATGCTGCTGTTTATCCACGCTGACAGCACCGCCTGCCTGCTGGCCGCCCGCGCGTTACAGGGCTTCGCGACTGGCACTGCCACAGCGGTATTGAGTGCGACGCTGCTCGATACCGACCGCGTCCGCGGCCCGATGCTCAACAGCCTTGCACCGATGCTCGGCATGGCCAGTGGTGGCCTGGGTAGCGGGCTGCTGGTGGAGTTCGCGCCGTGGCCAACCCAATTGATCTATTACACCCTGCTGGGCTTGATGGTGTTGCAGGCTCTGTATGTGTGGCGCCTGCCTGAAACGGTCAGCCGCATACCCGGCGCCTTGAAGTCCCTGGCGCCAACCCTGCATGTGCCGCCGCAGGCGCGCCGCGCCTTGTGGCTGGCGATGCCATTGAATGTGGCCGTGTGGGCGCTGGGTGGGTTCTTTTCCTCGTTGGCGCCGTCGTTGGTGCGCGTCGCCACCGGGTCGACCTCGCACTTGATCGGCGGCGGGCTGGTGGCGGTAGTGACCTTGAGCGGCGCGGTGATGATCTACAGCCTGCGCAACCACGCGGCTGACAGGGTGATGCGCTTGTCGGCGGCACTGCTGGCCGTGGGCGTGGGGTTGCTGCTGGTTGCCGTAAACACCGCCAGCCTGTGGCTGTTCTTTGTCGCCAGTGTGATCGCAGGCCTGGGCTTCGGCGGCGGTTTCATGGGCAGTGTGCGCAGTATCGTGGGCCTGGCATTGCCCCATGAGCGGGCGGGCCTGATGTCGGCGTTTTATGTATTGAGCTACCTGGCGTTCTGCGTGCCGGCGCTGTTGGCGGGTAACCTGAGCCGCGTCTTTGGCCTGATCGCGACCACGGACGGCTACGGTGCGGTGCTTATCTTGCTGTCTCTCGGCGCGCTTGTTGGGTTGTTGTGGCGGGACACGGCGCAGGCAAGGGCCAGCGCATGATTACGATTAATATAGGTAAAATAGATAACAGTTAGAGATATTACCCGTTATATAGATATTCGATCAGGTTCTATCATGGCCCCAACCTCAAATGAGGAAGAGGATTAACCCATGACCTGCTCGACCACTCACCGCTACAAACCCTTCAGTCACCTGGCCCGTCCCCGGGAAGTGATTCGCCAGTTCACCCCGAACTGGTTTGCCGCGACCATGGGCACCGGTGTGCTGGCGCTGGCCTTGGCCCAGTTGCCAGTCAACTTGCCAGGTTTGCACGCTATCGCCGAGGGCCTGTGGCTGTTCACCATCGGCCTGTTTGTGCTGTTCAGCGTGCTCTACGCCGCCCGCTGGGTGATGTTTTTCCACGAGGCGCGACGCATCTTCGGGCACTCCACCGTCTCGATGTTTTTCGGCACTATCCCCATGGGGCTGGCGACCATTCTTAATGGCTTGCTGCTGTTCGGTTTGCCGCGCTGGGGCAGTGATGTCATCCCGCTGGCCGAAGTTCTGTGGTGGTTGGACGTCGCCATGTCCCTGGCCTGCGGCGTGCTGATCCCATTCATGATGTTCACCCGCCAGGAGCACAGTATCGACCAGATGACCGCCGTCTGGCTGTTGCCCGTGGTGGCGGCCGAAGTGGCGGCGGCCAGCGGCGGCTTGCTCGCGCCGCACTTGGCCGATGCCCATTCGCAACTGGTGATGTTGGTGACCAGCTACGTGCTTTGGGCGTTTTCCCTGCCGGTAGCGTTCAGCATTCTGACCATCCTGATGCTGCGCATGGCCTTGCATAAGTTGCCTCACGCCAATATGGCCGCGTCGAGCTGGTTGGCCCTGGGCCCGATCGGTACCGGTGCCCTGGGCATGTTGCTGCTCGGTACGGATGCCCCCGCGATCTTTGCCGCCAATGGCCTGGCCAGTGTCGGTGAAATGGCCCACGGCCTGGGCCTGATTGCGGGCATCACCCTGTGGGGCTTCGGCTTGTGGTGGATGTTGATTGCGGTGTTGATCACCCTGCGTTACCTGCGCGCCGGTATCCCGTTCAACCTGGGCTGGTGGGGCTTCACCTTCCCATTGGGGGTTTACGCCTTGGCCACGCTTAAATTGGCGAGTCTGTTACAGCTGGCGTTTTTCAGTGTGTTTGGCAGTGTGCTGGTGGTTGCGCTGGCGCTGATGTGGCTGATCGTGGCCAAGCGCACCGTGCAGGGCGCTTATAAAGGCGAGCTTTTTGTTTCGCCTTGTATTGCCGGGCTAGCGAATAAGTAAGCAGGATTAGGTAAAGTCGTGGCCTGATAAATAAAGGCCACGCAGGAACACGGACGACGATGAGCCATCCTTCCCAATTCACCTTGCTGCGCACGCGGCGCTTCTTGCCGTTTTTCATTACCCAGTTGCTGGGCGCGTTCAACGACAACATCTTCAAGCAGTCGCTGATCCTGGCCATCCTTTACAAGCTCACCATCGAGGGTGACCGCTCCATCTGGGTCAACCTGTGTGCTTTGTTGTTTATCCTGCCGTTCTTCCTGTTCTCGGCGTTGGCCGGGCAGTTTGGCGAGAAATTCAACAAGGACGCGTTGATCCGCGCGATCAAGATCGGCGAGATCGTGATCATGGCGGTGGGCGCCACGGGTTTTCTGACCAATCATCTTGAACTGATGCTGCTGGCGCTGTTTGCCATGGGCACTCACTCGGCGCTGTTCGGCCCGGTGAAGTACTCGATCATGCCCCAGGCCTTGCACGACGATGAGTTGGTCGGCGGTAACGGCCTGGTGGAGATGGGCACGTTCCTGGCAATTTTGGCCGGCACCATCGGTGCCGGGATCATGATGTCCTCCACCCATTACGCGCCGGTGGTGGCGGTGGCGATTGTGGCCGTGGCGGTGCTGGGCTACCTGGCCAGCCGCAGCATCCCGCGCGCAGCGGCTTCGACACCGCAGCTGCGCCTGGACTGGAATATCTTCACTCAGTCCTGGGCGACTTTACGCATGGGCCTGGGACAGACGCCGGCGGTGTCGCGCTCGATTGTCGGCAACTCATGGTTCTGGTTTGTCGGCGCGATTTACCTCACGCAAATACCTGCCTATGCCAAGGAATGGTTGTACGGCGACGAAACCGTGGTGACCTTGATCCTCACGGTGTTCTCGGTGGGCATCGCCCTGGGCTCGATGCTGTGCGAAAAGCTCTCCGGGCGTAAGGTGGAAATCGGCCTGGTGCCGTTTGGCTCATTTGGCCTGACCGTGTTCGGCCTGCTGCTGTGGTGGCACTCCGGCGGCTTCCCGCAGAACGTGCAAGCCAACGATTGGCTCGCGGTGCTCAGCTACGGCCAGGCGTGGTGGGTGCTGCTCGATATCCTCGGCCTGGGTGTGTTCGGTGGCTTTTACATCGTGCCGCTGTATGCGCTGATCCAGTCGCGTACCGCCGAGAACGAACGGGCACGGGTGATCGCGGCGAACAACATTCTCAATGCACTGTTCATGGTGGTCTCGGCCATCGTGTCCATTCTGCTGTTGAGCGTGACCAAGCTGTCGATCCCCGAGTTGTTCCTGGTGGTGTCGCTGCTCAACATCGCGGTTAACACTTACATCTTTAAAATCGTCCCCGAGTTCACCATGCGCTTCATGATCTGGCTGCTCAGCCATTCCATGTACCGCGTGGAGCATCGCAACCTGCAAGCCATCCCGGATGAAGGCGCGGCGTTGCTGGTGTGCAACCATGTGTCGTTTGTCGATGCGCTGTTGATTGGCGGCGCAGTACGTAGGCCGATTCGCTTTGTCATGTACTACAAGATCTACCGCTTGCCGGTGCTCAATTTTATCTTCCGCACCGCCGGGACGATTCCGATTGCCGGGCGCCATGAAGACATTCAGATCTACGAGCAGGCGTTCGCGCGCATTGCCCAGTACCTCAAGGATGGCGAGCTGGTGTGCATCTTCCCGGAAGGCAAGCTGACAGCTGATGGCGAGATGAATGAGTTTCGCGGTGGGGTGACGCGCATTCTGGAGGAGACGCCGGTGCCGGTGATCCCGATGGCATTGCAGGGGTTGTGGGGGAGTTTCTTCAGCCGTGATCCGAACAAGGGTTTGTTTCATCGGATCTGGTCGCGGGTGGTGTTGGTGGCGGGCGAGCCGGTGGCTGTGGAGGCGGCAACGCCTGAGCAGTTGCACGCTGTGGTGGGCGGTTTGCGGGGGAGTGCCAGGTAGTTTTTTGTTGTTTATCAGGGCCTCATCGCAGGCAAGCCAGCTCCCACATTTTGAATTGTGAATACAGTCAAATGTGGGAGCTGGCTTGCCTGCGATAGCGGTAGTGGCTTATGTCGAGATCTTGAGGCCAATCAGCCCACAAATAATCAACGCCACACTGGCCAACCGAAACAGCGCCATGGACTCCCCAAACAGAATAATCCCGGCGATCACCGTGCCCACCGCACCCACGCCGGTCCAGATGGCATAGGCGGTGCCCAGCGGCAATTCCTTCATGGCCAGCCCCAACAACCCAAGGCTGACGGCCATGGCGGCAATCGTCAGGGCGGTGGGCAGCGGCTTGCTGAACCCGTCGGTGTACTTCAGGCCGACGGCCCAGCCCACTTCAAACAACCCGGCAAAAAACAGAATGATCCAGGACATGATGACCTCGCTTCTATCAAAGTGGGGTCGTCCCCGGGTGAGCGCTTGATAGCGTCGCGAGGTCGTCCCCGCGAAGTTCGGTAGAGTGCCGAAATTGGACCGGGCGATCAAGTTACGGCGTGGTTTCCAGGGCGCGGCGGTCTTCCTTTTCGCTCATGCGGCGGAAATAGGTCGACAGCAATGCGCCGGAAATATTGTGCCAGACGCTGAACAACGCACTGGGCACCGCCGCCAGTGGCGAAAAGTGCGCACTGGCCAGCGCGGCACCCAGCCCGGAGTTCTGCATGCCCACTTCCAGGGCCAGCGACTTGCGTTGCGCCAAGGGCAACTTGAACAGGCGCCCGGTGAAGTAGCCCAGCAGGTAACCGAAGCTGTTGTGCAGCATCACCACGGCCATGATCAGCAGGCCCGACTCGGCAATCTTGCCTTGGCTTGCGGCAACCACGGCCGCGACGATGATCACAATGCTGACCACCGACACCAGTGGCAGCACATCCACCGCATGCCTTACCCGATCACCGAGCAAGCGCTGCGCGACCACGCCCAGTACGATGGGCAGCAGCACCACTTGCAGGATCGACCAGAACAGTTCCATGAACGACACTGGCAGCCAGGCCGAGGCCAGCAGCCAGATCAACGCCGGTGTGAGCAGCGGGGCGAGGAGGGTGGTGACCGCGGCAATCGCCACCGATAACGCCAGGTCACCCCGGGCCAGCCAGGTCATGACGTTGGACGACGTGCCACTTGGGCAACAGCCGACCAGGATCACGCCAACGGCAATTTCCGCCGGCAAATGGAACGCCTGGCACAGCAACCATGCCACGCCCGGCATGATCACGAAATGCGCGACCACGCCCAAGGCCACGCGCCACGGGTGGCGAGCGACTTCGGCGAAGTCTTCCAGTTTCAAGGTCAACCCCATGCCGAACATCACCAGGCCCAGCAGTGGGACGATGGCGCTTTTCAGGCCGATGAACCAGCTGGGTTCGAGGAAGGCGAGCACGGCAAATATCAACACCCAGTAAGCGAAGGTATTGCCGACGAAGCGGCTCAAGGCGGCGAGTGCACGCATGGGGATGTCCTTTTTTATTCGATTTCCGAGTTGTCGATGCAATCAAATGTGGGAGCTGGCTTGCCTGCGATAGCGGAGTGTCAGTCGGCACTCCTCTGGCTGACACTCCGTTATCGCAGGCAAGCCAGCTCCCACACTGACTGTGCCCGCATTGGATCGGTGTTGCTTAGATGCCCTGTGGTGTCTCTTCGCCGCCCAGTGCCTCGACCAGCGCCGGCAGGAAATCTCCGAAGGTCAGCATCATCAAGGTAAAGCTGGCATCCAGTTGGCCCAGGGCTTCGTCGCCGCCGTCCTGTTCCGCCTGGTCTTGCAGCAGGTCTTCGAACTTCAGGCGCTTGACGGTCATTTTGTCGTCGAGCATGAAGGACAACTTGTCCTGCCACGCCAGGGACAGTTGGGTCACGACCTTGCCGGTGGTCAGGTGCAGTTGGATCTCTTCGCTGGTCAGGTCCTGGCGTTTGCAGCGCACGATGCCGCCGTCTTCGTGGGTGTCGCGCAGTTCGCATTCGTCGAGGACGAAGAAGTCATCAGCCGGTTTCTGGGTGGTGACCCAGTCAGTCATGATTGCAGTTGGTGCGGTTTTTACCGTCAGAGGGCGGACGGGCAGGGTGCCGATCACTTCACGCAGGGTCGACAGCAGGTCTTCGGCACGCTTGGGGCTGGCCGAGTTGACCAGGATCAGGCCCTGTTTCGGCGCGATTGCAGCGAAGGTCGACGAGCGACGGATAAAGGCACGCGGCAGGAAGGCCTGGATGATTTCATCCTTGATCTGGTCGCGCTCCTTCTTGTAGACCTTGCGCATCTGCTCGGCTTCGATCTCTTCGACTTTCTCTTTAAGTGCATCACGCACCACGCTACCTGGCAGGATGCGTTCTTCCTTGCGCGCAGCAATCAGCAAAAAATCTCCGCTGACGTGAACCAGGGGAGCGTCTTCACCTTTACCAAAAGGCGCGACGAAACCGTAAGTGGTCAACTCCTGGCTTGCACAAGGGCGCGCCAGCTTGGTGGCCATGGCCGCTTCCAACGCCTCGGCATCAACAGGCAGATCTTGGGTCAGGCGATAGATAAGCAGGTTCTTGAACCACATGGGGTGAGTCTCTCCTCTATACAAAGGGGGGCATTATTCTCTTGATCACGCCGCAGGCCAACCCTGCCTAAGCCATTGGAAGGGCTGAAAAAAAAGATTTAAGAAAGTGCTTGCCAGACTTAGGGTCGCTCCGTAGAATGCGCGCCACACCGAAACGAAGGGTGATTAGCTCAGCTGGGAGAGCATCTGCCTTACAAGCAGAGGGTCGGCGGTTCGATCCC
>NZ_JBWKRA010000041.1:0-24447 GCF_059419065.1 Pseudomonas sp. GW821-FHT07B01
GGTGGGTGATGACGGGATCGAACCGCCGACCCTCTGCTTGTAAGGCAGATGCTCTCCCAGCTGAGCTAATCACCCTTTGCTTCGTTGAGGCCGCGAAATTTACGCAGGTAGCGGACCTAAGTCAATAGCCTGCTTGAAGTTTTTCTGAAAAAGACAAAATGACTTCAAGACAGCTACCCGCCCTACTCGCTGTAAATCATCTTCTTGCTCATGCCGCCGTCCACCACGAACTCTTGCCCGGTGACGAACCCGGCCTGGCGTGACAGCAACCAGGCCACCATCGCCGCCACGTCCTCCACCGTCCCCACCCTGCCCGCCGGATGCTGGGCATGATCGGCGTCGGTGAGCGGCTCTGCACGCCGCGCAGCCGGGTCACGGGCGTCGATCCAGCCAGGGCTGACCGCATTGACCCGCACTTCGGGCCCCAGGCTCATGGCCAGGGCGTGGGTCAGGGCCAACAGCCCCCCTTTGCTGGCCGCATAGGCTTCGGTGTCGGGCTCCGATTGACGCGCCCGGGTCGAGGCCAGGTTGACGATAGCGCCGCCGTGGGCACGCAGGTAAGGCGCGCAGTGCTTGGCCAGCAGCATCGGCCCACTGAGGTTGACCGCCAGCACCCGATTCCAGTAAGCCAGGTCGAGGCTTTCCAGGGTGATATTGCGCGGGTCGGCCACCGCCGCGTTGCACACCAACGCATCCAGGCGCCCGAACTGCCCCAGCACCTCGGCGACACCCTGGGCCACTTGCTTCTCGTCGGCCACGTCCATGGTGATAAACCAGGCATTGTCGCCCAGCACCTTGGACACCTTGGCACCGCGCTCGCGGTCCAGGTCGGTCAGCACCACCTGCCAGCCTTCGCTGATCAGCCACGCGGCAATCCCGAGGCCAATGCCCCGCGCCGCGCCCGTCACCAGCGCCACGCGCCCGTTACTGGCCGCCGCAGCCTCCATGGACCACTCGATCACAAGGCCGCCAGCCCGCGGGCCAGGTCTGCCTGCAAGTCAGCAACATCTTCCAGGCCCACCGCGATGCGAATCAGGCTGTCCCGGATGCCGGCCGCTTCACGCTCCTGCGGCGCCAGGCGCCCGTGGGAGGTGGTGCTCGGGTGGGTGATGGTGGTCTTGCTGTCACCCAGGTTGGCGGTAATGGAGATCAAGCGCGTCGCGTCGATGAAGCGCCAGGCGCCGTCTTTGCCGCCCTTCACTTCAAAACTCACCACTGCACCGAAACCGCGCTGCTGGCGCTGGGCCAAGGCGTGTTGCGGGTGGCTCTTGAGACCGGCGTAATGCACTTTCTCGATACCGTCCTGCTGCTCCAGCCACTCGGCCAGGGCCTGGGCGTTGGCGCAATGGGCTTTCATGCGCAGGCTGAGGGTTTCCAGGCCTTTGAGGAAGATCCAGGCGTTGAACGGGCTGAGGGTCGGGCCGGCGGTGCGCAGGAAGCCCACCACTTCCTTCATCTGCTCGCTGCGACCGGCCACCACGCCGCCCATGCAACGGCCCTGGCCGTCGATAAACTTGGTTGCCGAGTGCACCACGATGTCCGCACCCAGCTTCAGCGGTTGCTGCAAGGCCGGGGTGCAGAAGCAGTTGTCCACCACCAGCATCGCGCCCTTGGCATGGGCGACTTCGGACAGCGCGGCAATGTCCACCAGCTCAGCGAGCGGGTTGGACGGCGATTCGACGAACAACAGCTTGGTATTGGCCTTGATGGCCGCTTCCCAGCCGGACAGGTCCGCCAGGGGCACGTAATCGACTTCAATACCGAAACGCTTGAAGTACTTCTCGAACAGGCTGATGGTCGAGCCGAACACGCTGCGCGATACCAGCACATGATCGCCGGCGCTGCACAGGCTCATCACTACCGCCAGGATGGCCGCCATGCCGGTCGCAGTCGCTACGGCCTGCTCGGCACCTTCCAGGGCCGCGATGCGCTCTTCGAACGCACGCACGGTCGGGTTGGTGTAGCGCGAATACACGTTGCCCGGCACTTCGCCAGCAAACCGCGCAGCGGCGTCGGCGGCAGTACGGAACACGTAGCTGGAGGTGAAGAACATCGGGTCGCCGTGCTCACCTTCCGGGGTACGGTGCTGGCCGGCGCGCACAGCCAGGGTATCGAAAGCTACGCCATCGAGGTCGCTGTCCAACCGACCGGCATCCCATTCCTGACTCATGCTGCGACTCCTTATTCAATTCTTTGTTTAAGATACAAAACCGGCCCCTCAGGGCCGGTGTCTACTCAGTTGTTATACAGGTCGATGATCGCGCTGACCGCCTGGGTCTTGATCTTCGACGAGTCGTTGCGCGCCTGCTCGATCTTGTTCAGGTAGGCCTCGTCGACATCGCCGGTCACGTACTTGCCGTCGAACACGGCGCAGTCGAACTGCTCGATCTTGATCTTGCCACCGCCAACCGCTTCGATCAGGTCCGGCAGGTCCTGGTAGATCAGCCAGTCAGCGCCGATCAGGTCGGCCACGTCCTGAGTCGAACGGTTATGCGCGATCAGCTCATGGGCGCTCGGCATGTCGATACCGTACACGTTCGGGTAACGCACCGCAGGCGCAGCGGAACAGAAGTACACGTTCTTCGCCCCGGCTTCGCGGGCCATCTGGATGATCTGCTTGCAGGTGGTGCCCCGCACGATGGAGTCATCTACCAGCATTACGTTCTTGCCGCGGAACTCCAGTTCGATGGCGTTGAGCTTCTGGCGTACCGATTTCTTGCGCGCAGCCTGGCCGGGCATGATGAAGGTACGGCCGATGTAGCGGTTCTTCACGAAGCCTTCGCGGAACTTGACGCCCAGATGGTTGGCCAGCTCCAGCGCGGCGGTACGGCTGGTGTCCGGGATCGGGATGACCACATCGATATCGTGCTCGGGACGCTCGCGCAGGATCTTCTCGGCCAGCTTCTCGCCCATGCGCAGGCGCGCCTTGTAGACCGAGACGCCGTCGATGATCGAATCCGGACGCGCCAGGTAGACGTGTTCGAAGATGCACGGGGTGAGTTTCGGCGCTACGGCGCACTGACGGGTGTGCAGCTTGCCGTCTTCAGTAATGTAGACAGCCTCGCCCGGCGCCAGGTCGCGGATCAGGGTGAAGCCCAGCACGTCCAGGGACACGCTTTCGGAAGCGATCATGTACTCGACGCCTTCGTCGGTGTGACGCTGGCCGAACACGATCGGGCGAATGCCGTGGGGGTCGCGGAAACCAACGATGCCGTAACCGGTGATCATCGCCACCACCGCATAACCACCGACGCAACGGTTGTGCACGTCGATCACGGCGGCGAACACGTCTTCTTCGGTCGGCTGCAGCTTGCCGCGCTGGGCCAGCTCGTGGGCGAACACGTTGAGCAGCACTTCCGAATCGGAGCTGGTGTTGACGTGGCGCAGGTCAGATTCGTAGATCTCCTTGGCCAGTTGTTCAACGTTGGTCAGGTTACCGTTGTGCGCCAAAGTGATGCCGTAAGGCGAGTTGACGTAGAACGGTTGAGCTTCGGCCGAGGTCGAGCTACCGGCAGTCGGGTAGCGCACATGGCCAATGCCCATGTGCCCGACGAGGCGCTGCATGTGACGCTGATGGAACACGTCACGCACCAGGCCATTGTCCTTGCGCAGGAATAACCGGCCGTCGTGGCTGGTCACAATACCGGCAGCGTCCTGGCCGCGGTGCTGGAGGACGGTTAGCGCGTCATACAGCGCCTGATTGACGTTCGACTTACCGACGATACCGACGATGCCACACATGCGACGCAACCCCTACTTAATGAATCTTGACTGAACACAGCTTACTGAGGCGTTTTGGCCGGTAAGAGGTGTTCCTTGAACGGAAGATCAGCGGGTACGCTGATTCCGCTGGCCAGCCACTGACTGCTCCACCCCAGAATGAGGTTCTTGGACCAGTCTGCAACCAATAGAAATTTTGGCACGAGTACCGACTCCTGCCACCACGAATCCTGCTGTACCGGCCCCAGGCTCAACAGCCCGACCGCCACGACCACCAGCAGCGCGCCACGCGCAGCCCCGAAGGCCATGCCGAGAAATCGATCGGTCCCGGAGAGGCCGGTGACACGTATCAACTCGCCAATAAGATAATTGACCATTGCCCCCACCAACAGCGTGGCGATGAACATGATGGCGCAGCCCGCGATGACGCGAGCCGAAGGTGTCTCTATGTACCCGGCCAGGTAGACCGACAGTGAACCACCGAACATCCAGGCTACGACTCCTGCAATGATCCAGGTCAGCAACGACAGTGCTTCTTTTACGAAGCCGCGGCTCAGACTGATCAAAGCGGAGATGGCGACGATTGCAACGATCGCCCAATCAACCCAGGTAAATGGCACAGTGCAGCCTACGTACGGATAAGGCGGCGCATTTTAGCAGAGCGCCGGGCTATCGGTAAGCGGTGATTGCGGGTGCTTTGCAAATCAATAGATTGTGATGGGCCAATCGCATTTCAACCCCAGCACAAACCAATGTGGGAGCTGGCTTGCCTGCGATGAGGGCGGCACATTCGACATCGTTGTCGATTGAACCACCGCCATCGCAGGCAAGCCAGCTCCCACATTT
Source organism: Pseudomonas sp. GW821-FHT07B01 (assembly GCF_059419065.1). Classification (NCBI taxonomy): domain Bacteria; kingdom Pseudomonadati; phylum Pseudomonadota; class Gammaproteobacteria; order Pseudomonadales; family Pseudomonadaceae; genus Pseudomonas; species Pseudomonas sp. GW821-FHT07B01. Next base: position 4,567 of record NZ_JBWKRA010000041.1, read on the forward strand.
AGAGCCTATTGCCCGTTCAGCCGCGCTCGGGCTGGAAACGCACCACAAACCCGTTGAGGTTCTGCTGACGACCCAGCAAATCGCGCAGGCGATCTGCCTCGGCACGCTCAATCAGCGGCCCGACAAACACACGGTTCTTGCCGTCGGCGCTGCGGATATAAGCGTTATACCCCTGGGCACGCAGCTTTTTCTGCAAGGCATCGGCGCTTTCGCGATTGGCCAGGCTGGCGAGCTGGATCGACCAACTGATCGGCAGACCATTGGGGTCGATGCGGCTCTGACCCACATCCGGCTTACCCGGTGCAGCAGGCTGCGGCGCCACAGGCTTGGGCGCTGGCGCCGGTGCAGCCGGTTTGGCGGCGACAGCCGGGGCTGGCGTTGGCTTGACCACCGGCACACTTGGCTGCACCGGCATCGAAGGGGCCTGCGAAGGTGCCTGTTGGGTGACGACCTCCTCTTCGACGGGCACAGGTTCTTCCGGCAACACCTGAGGCTCAGGCACAACTACCGGTTCGACTTGAACCTGCGGCACCACCGGTGCCTGGGGCGCAGCGGGAGCTTCAACCACCACCTGGCGCTGTTCGTCCTGGCGGGAAAACAGCATCGGCAGAAAGATTACCGCCAACGCCACCAGCACCAGGGCCCCGACCATTCGCTGCTTGTATGCGCTATCCAGTAATGCCATGTGCAGCTTCCTCCGTGGAGCGCCGGGCCAGCCATTCAAGCGCCTCGGCAACACAATAAAATGATCCGAACAACAGGATTTCGTCCTCGGCCGTCGCTACCGCACACTGCGCCTCCAGGGCTGCAGTGACGCTTGCATACGACGTCACCGGCGCGTCAAGGTTCTGCAAGGCAGTTTCCAACTCAACCGCAGGACGGCTGCGTGGCGTGTCCAGCGGCGCAACGGCCCAGTACTGGACGCTGCCCAGCAGTGGCACAACCACGCCGTCCAGGTCCTTGTCGACCAACAACCCGAACACCGCCAGGCGACGCCCCACCGGCGGCGTACGCGCCAGACGCTGAGCCAGGTACTGCGCAGCATGGGGGTTATGGCCTACATCCAACATCAGGCTCAGGCGCTTGCCTTGCCAGTTGAAGGTTCGGCGATCGAGGCGCCCCACCACTTTCGTTGCCAGCAAGGTCGCGGCGATCTGCGCGGCGTCCCACGGCAGGTCCAGCAGCAAATAGGCTTGCAGCGCGAGCGCGGCGTTTTCCATCGGCAGGTTCAGCAACGGCAAATCAAGCAGCTCTACCCGTTGGCCACGTGCATCCTGCCCACGCCATTGCCAATGGGTGTCGCCGATGTCCAGGGTGAACTCGCGACCCCGCAGGTAGAACGGGCAATCCAGTTCGCGCGCCCTGTCGAGCAAGGGTTGCGGCGGGTCCAGGTCACCACACAGCGCCGGACGGCCCTGGCGGAAGATCCCGGCCTTTTCAAAAGACACCGATTCGCGGGTATTGCCCAGGTAATCGGCATGATCGACACCAATGCTGGTTACCAGGGCCAGGTCGGCATCCACCACGTTGACCGTATCCAGGCGCCCGCCGAGGCCGACTTCCAGCACGACCACATCCAGTTGCGCACGCTCGAACAGCCAGAACGCCGCCAGGGTGCCCATCTCGAAATAGGTCAGGGAAATGTCGCCACGCCCGGCTTCCAGGGCTGCGAACGCTTCGCACAGCTGGGCATCAGTGGCTTCTACGCCATTGAGCTGCACCCGCTCGTTGTAGCGCAGCAGGTGCGGCGAGCTGTACACGCCGACTTTGAGGCCCTGGGCCTGCAACAGCGCGGCCACAAAAGCACAGGTGGAGCCTTTGCCGTTGGTGCCGGTCACCGTGATCACACGCGGTGCCGGCTGGCCCAACCCGAGGCGGGCCGCTACCTGTTGCGAGCGCTCCAGGCCCATGTCGATGGCGGACGGATGCAACTGCTCAAGGTAGGCGAGCCATTCGCCCAGGGTACGTTGGGTCATAGGTTTGCTGGCACCGGCGGCACAACGATCGGCTCGACTTTAGGTGCGATGTACACAGGCGTCGGCAAGCCCATCATTTGCGCGAGCAGGCTGCCCAGGCGCGGGCGCAGTTCGCCACGCGGAATGATCAGGTCGATCGCACCGTGCTCCAACAGGAACTCGCTGCGCTGGAAGCCTTCCGGCAGTTTTTCCCGCACGGTCTGCTCGATCACGCGCGGGCCGGCAAAACCGATCAGGGCTTTAGGCTCGCCAACGATCACATCGCCCAACATCGCCAGGCTGGCGGAGACGCCGCCGTAGACCGGGTCGGTCAGCACGGAGATGAACGGAATGCCTTCTTCACGCAGACGCGCCAGTACCGCCGAGGTCTTGGCCATTTGCATCAGGGAAATCAGGGCTTCCTGCATGCGCGCACCACCGGAGGCAGCGAAGCAGATCATTGGGCAACGATTTTCCAGGGCATAGTTGGCAGCGCGAACAAAGCGCTCACCGACGATGGCGCCCATGGAACCGCCCATGAAGGAGAATTCGAAGGCCGAGACCACTACCGGCATGCCCAGCAGCTTGCCGCTGACCGAAATCAGCGCGTCTTTCTCGCCAGTCTGCTTCTGTGCGCCGACCAGGCGGTCCTTGTACTTCTTGCTGTCGCGGAACTTGAGACGGTCAACCGGCTCCAGGTCGGCACCCAGCTCATTACGGCCATCGGCATCCAGGAAGATGTCGATACGAGCGCGTGCGCCAATACGCATGTGGTGGTTGCACTTGGGGCAAACGTCCAGGGTCTTTTCCAGCTCCGGGCGATACAGCACCGCGTCGCAGGATGGGCATTTGTGCCACAGACCTTCAGGAACCGAGCTTTTCTTCACCTCGGAACGCATGATCGAAGGGATCAGTTTGTCTACTAACCAGTTGCTCATGCTTTCTTTTCTCCAGTACCGGTGGCTTGAACACAGCCCCGCGTATGCCCTTGAGCTAAATTCATATGTGGCGATGACACAGGCGGGACGGGGTCAGACGTTGGACCTGCCATTTCCCGCCCGTATCCTCAGCCTTCCAGACAACCTGCCAGCGCAGGGTTGCCACTTCGTTTCCGGGCCACCCACAGGCGGCGCCGGGCTGTTTTACACAGTGGTAGTTATGGACGGCGGCAGACTGCCAGCCGTCACATCCCACCCCTGCTGTTGCGCACGGCCTGCATGAACGCGCGAATCTTGCTCGGGTCCTTGATCCCCTTGCCCTGCTCCACCCCACCGCTGACGTCCACGGCATACGGCCGGACCTGTTCGATGGCCGCCTGGACATTCGCTGGAGTGAGCCCACCCGCGAGAATGACCGGCTTGCTCACCCCCTCGGGAATCAGCGTCCAGTCGAACGCCTCGCCCGTGCCACCGGGTACGCCTTCGACGTAGGTGTCCAACAGAATCCCGCGAGCGCCGGTATAAGCGGCGCAGGCTGCGGCGATATCGTCCCCGGCCTTGACCCGCAACGCCTTGATGTACGGGCGCTGATAGCTTTCGCATTCCTCTGGCGATTCGTCGCCATGGAACTGCAACATATCTAGCGGCACCGCATCCAGGGTTTCGTTGAGCTCGCAACGGCTGGCGTTGACGAACAACCCCACGGTGGTCACGAAGGGCGGCAATGCAGCGATGATCGCCCGCGCCTGCAGCACATTCACCGCCCGGGGGCTCTTGGCATAAAACACCAGGCCAATGGCATCCGCCCCCGCTTCGACTGCCGTCAGCGCGTCTTCTATGCGGGTAATCCCGCAAATCTTGCTGCGAACGACTGACATGTCGTAGGAACCTCAGGGTTGGACCGAGAAAGTCCCGGATGGTAACAAAAGCTTTTCCGGGCGTCAGCCGCCAAGTTCGCTGAAACCGGTGAGGAAGTGCGGCCCGATAAAGCGTTCCGGTAATTCGAACTCGTCGCGGTACTCCACATCCACCAGGTACAGGCCGAACGGATGCGCCGTGACCCCGCCCGTACGGCGAATGCGGCTTTCCAGCACTTCCTTGGCCCACTCCACCGGGCGCTCACCGGTGCCGATGGTCATCAGCACGCCAGCGATGTTGCGCACCATATGATGCAGAAAGGCACCTGCGCGAATATCCAGCACAATCATCTTGCCGTGCCGCGTCACCCGCAGGTGGTGGACTTCCTTGATCGGAGACTTGGCCTGGCACTGCCCGGCACGGAAGGCGCTGAAGTCATGCACCCCGACCAGATGCTGCGCGGCCTCGGCCATGCGCTCGGCATCCAGCGGGCGGTGGTTCCAGGTGATTTCTTCATTGAGGTGCGCCGGGCGGATCTGATCGTTGTAGATCACATAGCGATAACGCCGGGCGATAGCCTTGAAACGGGCGTGAAAATGCGCCGGCATGACCTTGGCCCAGCTGACGCTGACGTCATGGGGCAAATTGATATTAGCCCCCATCACCCACGCCTTCATCGACCGCTCGGCCTGGGTGTCGAAGTGCACCACTTGGCCACACGCGTGCACGCCGGCATCGGTACGCCCGGCACACATCAGCGACACCGGCGAGTTGGCGACTTTGGACAGGGCGTTTTCCAGGGTTTCCTGCACCGTCAGCACCCCGGAGGCCTGACGCTGCCAGCCGCGATAGCGCGAGCCTTTGTATTCCACGCCCAGGGCGATGCGGTAAAAGCCTGCGGCTGCCATTTCGGCAGCCGCGTTATCTATATTTGCCAAGAACTGAGAGCCTGAAGAGTTGCGCAAAGGCGAGCATTATAGGGCGTCAGGGTGCATGAGAGGGGGCTTTTAATCTGGGGTTTTTGTGGCGAGGGAGCTTGCTCCCGTTCGACAGCGCAGCTGGAGCCCGCTTTTCAGGGGCGCTACGCACCCCAGCGGGAGCAAGCTCCCTCGCCACAACAAGCCCGCTTCCACATTTTTCTGCCTCGTCCGTTAGATTCGGCCGAGCATTTCCTTGGCTTCGCCACGCTGGCCTTCGTTGCCTTCGGTCAGCACCTCGGACAGGATGTCTCGCGCGCCGTCAGCATCGCCCATGTCGATATAGGCCTGGGCCAGGTCGAGCTTGGTGGCCACTTCATCAGTGCCCGAGAGGAAGTCGAAATCCGGCTCATCCTCAGCACCCAGCGCGGCATCTTCAGCCGTGAAGGAAGGCTCGATCGGCGGATGTTCCAGGCTCTGGGACAATCGATCCAGTTCAGCGTTGACGTCGTCCAGCTCCGACGCGAAGGCATCGGGCTTGGCCGCAGGCTTGCTCGGCTCGTCCGCCAGCGACAGGTCAAAGTCTTCCGGCAGGTCGAATTCGTCCAGCGCAGCCGGCGTCAGGGTCGGCGGCTCCACCGGCGGTACATCCTTGATCTGCTCTTCAAGGCCCGACAGGAAGTCGTCATCGGTTTGCGACGCGGGCGGGTCCAGCTGCAGGTCCAGGTCAAAGTCCGACAGGTCCTGTGCGTCGACCTTAGACTCGGTCTGTTGTTTGAGCAATGCTTCAAAGGTTTGCTGGTCTTGCGCGATCTCGGCCGGCGAGGCGGCTTCCAGGTCATCCAGGCTCAAGTCGAAATCGGTGTCGAAGGTGTCTGCCTGCGCAGCCGAGGCCGGCTTGTCGTCGAGCAGGTCCTTGACGTATTGCGCATCCAGGGCTGCGGCGGCCACTGCGGCACTGACACCCGCCGCCAACACGGCCATGGCGGGGAAGCGCGCCTTGAGCTGCTCGACCTGGGCATGGTTCTCACCGTTGGCCACCAACTGGCGCTCCTGGGTGACGAACCCGTCCTTGTTGTTCTGCAGGCCATAGACCTCCATCAGCTTCAAACGCAGGTCGCTGCGCTTGGGCTCGTGCTTGATGGCTTGTTCAAGCACATCCGCCGCCTGGTTCAGGTGGCCACGGTCAATATGGGATTGGGCCTGACCCAGGGCGTCGCTGGAATTTTCCTGAGCCACGGCAACCGCCAACGGCGCCAGCACGGAGGCGACCGTCGGCGCCACAACCGTCTCGACCACCGGTGCTGGCGCGGGTGCGGCTGCTGGCGCCACTGCGGTGGCGAGCTTGACGCTCGGCGGCGGCACTTCAAGGCCCTCGAAGCTGTCAGGCGGCAGGTCTTGATCGATATTGGAAACGAACTCAGGCTCTTCGGCCAACGCCCGAGCCATGCGCAGATGCTTCTCTTCTTCACGGCGAGCATTGCGATGGCGAGCCCATAGCAGCAGAAGCAGCAGCACCACCAGCAGGGCCGCACCGCCAAGGATGCCGAGCACAATCGGGTTGGTCAGCAGATCATTGAACTTGCCTTCGGTACTGGCCGGCGCGGCAGCCGGCTTGACAGGTTCAGGCGCTGGCGCTGGCGTTGCAACAGGGGCCGCAGGCTCGGCTGCAGGCTCACCGGGCAACTGTGCGGGTATCGCGGCTGGCTCACCCGTTTGCGCCTGCAAACGAGCCAATTGGTCATTCTTCAGCTGGATCAGCTTCTGCAGCTTTTCCAACTGGCTTTGCAGGTCGGCGGCACGGCTTTTCAGTTCTTCGTTGTCGCGCCGCGTGGTGTCGAGCTCTTCCTGGGTCATCGCCAGCTTGTCGCTCAGGGCGCGGCTGTCCCCAGCTGCGCCTTTGCCACCTTTCTTGGCGGCTTGCGCCGATACCAGGCTCAAATTGTCCTTGGCCTGGGTGCTCGACGGCGCATTGCCGGCCTGGGTGCGCCGGGTTGCATCCAACTGCGGCTTACCGGCCACTTGCCCCTGAGGACTACGCTGGCGCTGGCGCCAGGCGGCGTTCTGCGCACTCACTTCGGCAATCGCTTGCGGCTGGGCCAGGGCTGTACTTTGGGTGATATCCGGCAGGCGTAGCACCTGGCCGGTTTTCAGGCGGTTGATGTTGCCGTCGACAAAGGCATCCGGGTTAAGCGCCTGGATAGCCAGCATCGTTTGCTGGACCGAGGCGCCATGACGGTTCTTCGCGGCAATTTCCCACAAGGTATCGTGGGGCGTGGTGGTATGCCGGGCAAGCGTGCCAGTGGCAGGCGCAGAGCTGGCCGGCGCGCTGGCAGTCGGTGCCGGCTGGTCAAACTTGGCCGGGTCGAGCAGCACACTGTAGTCACGCATCAAGCGGCCATTGGGCCATTGCACCTGCATCAGGAAACGCACGTAGGAATCGGGCAGCGGCTTGCTGGAGGTCACACGTACCACGCTGCGACCTTCGGGGTTGATCACCGGCGTGAACGTCAGGTCATCGAGAAACGCCTGGCGGTCGACACCCGCATCCACGAAGGCCTGGGCCGAAGCCAGGCTGGGGGTGATCTCGGACGCCGTGAGGCCGCCCACATCGCGCAATTCGATTTCCACCGACAGCGGCTGGTTCAACTTCGACTTGAGGGTCATCTCCCCAAGTTGCAGCGCCTGCGCCATACCGGAGGACAGCGCCGAGGCGGCCGCTATTGCTAACACCAGTTTGCGAACTTGAACCATAGCCTCATCCTTTGTTTGAACACTTCCCGCTCTGCGAGAAGGTTGGTAACCGCTGCCATAAGGCATGGCGAGCCGATAGGTCACCGACGCGCTTGTGTTTCACTTGGGACCAAGCATAGCGCCTGGCTAGAATCAATCTACAAATTGCCGCCAAGTATCTTTTACACAAGGTCTTTTATCAACAACTGCGCCAGTTCCACGGCGTTCAGGGCCGAGCCTTTGCGTACGTTATCTGACGTCAGCCAAAGATTTAGTTCCGCCGGGTCGTCGATACCTGCGCGAACTCGCCCGACGTACACCACGTCCTGGCCGACGGCATCGCCTACGGCTGTGGGGTAATCGCCCTCCTCGACCAGCTCGATTCCCGGCGCAGCGTCGAGGGCGCGGTTCACCGCGGCCAGGTCGACCGGCGCGGCCAGTTGCAGCGACACAGTCAGGCTATCGCCGAAAAACACCGGGGCTTGAACGCAGGTGGCGGAAATCTTTAGTAACGGTGTTTCCAGCACCACACGCAGTTCGTGTACGAGGCGCTTCTCCAGGGCGGTATGACCTTGGACGTCTGGCGTGCCGACTTGCGCCAGCAGATTGAACGCCACTTGCCGATCGAAGAACGTTGGCTCCAAGGGACGCACGTTCAGCAGTTCGGCAGTCTGGCGCGCCAACTCGCTGACGGCCTCGCGGCCCTGGGCAGAGATGGCCAGGTTGGCGGTGACGCTCACGCGCTGGATGTCCACTACATTGCGCAACGGTGCCAGCACCACCGCGAGGTAGGTGGCACAAGGGCTCGGGCTGCCGAGCTGGAAAGGCTTTTTCAACGCGCCCAGCACATGGGCGTTGGCCTGCGGCACCACTTGCGGCGCCTGCTCGGCGGGCAAAGCGCCAGACAAGTCAATCACCGCGCAGCCAGCGGCGGTGGCACGCGGGGCGAAGCTCAGGGTCACCGCGGGGCCTGCAGCGAAGAACGCCAACTGCACCTTGCTGAAATCAAACGTGTCGACCTCTTTGACCCGCACGTTCTTGCCCCGAAACGGCACCGAAGCCCCCGCCGAGTTGCTGCCCGCCAGCAGGTACAAGGTGCCCACCGGGAACTCCAGCTCTTCGAGAATCTGCACCAGGGTTTCGCCAACGGTACCGGTAGCGCCGATCACTGCGATTTCAAAGGTCTGGGTCATGGGATTGCCTCGGGCATTACGGGGGAGCGGCACTTTACCGGGTGGTAGAGGGTGAGGCAATTACAGCCCCCCCTGATCGTTCCCGCGCTCTGCGTGGGAACGCCTCCTGTGACGCTCCGCGTCACGCCTCTAAAGCAGACGCAGAGCGTCCAGAGCTGCATTCCCACGCAGAGCGTGGGAATGATCACAAAGGCAACAAAAAACCCGCGCCTGTCACCAGAACGCGGGTTTCTGTTATTGCTTCAAGCGATCAACGCTCCAGCAAAATCCGCAACATGCGACGCAACGGCTCAGCCGCGCCCCACAGCAGTTGGTCACCGACGGTGAACGCGCCGAGGAACTGGCTGCCCATGTTCAGCTTGCGCAGGCGGCCCACCGGCACATTCAGGGTGCCGGTGACCTTGGTCGGGCTCAACTCCTGCATGCTGATATCGCGGTTGTTCGGCACCAGCTTGACCCAAGGGTTGTGCTGGCTGATCAGCCCTTCGATATCGGCGATCGGCACATCTTTGTTCAACTTGATAGTCAGCGCCTGGCTGTGGCAACGCATGGCGCCAATGCGCACGCAGATGCCATCCACCGGGATCGGGTTCTTGAAACGCCCCAGGATCTTGTTGGTTTCGGCCTGGGCCTTCCACTCTTCGCGACTCTGACCGTTAGGCAGTTCCTTGTCGATCCACGGGATCAGGCTACCGGCCAATGGCACGCCGAAGTTCTCGGTCGGGTAAGCATCGCTGCGCATGGCCTCGGCCACACGGCGGTCGATGTCGAGGATGGCGCTGGCCGGGTCAGCCAGTTGATCGGCGACAGCGGCGTGGGTCGCGCCCATCTGCTTGATCAGTTCACGCATGTTCTGCGCGCCGGCACCGGAGGCCGCCTGATAGGTCATCGCGCTCATCCACTCCACCAAGCCCGCTTCGAACAGGCCGCCCAGGCCCATCAGCATCAGGCTGACGGTGCAGTTGCCGCCCACGTAGTTCTTGGTACCGGCGTCCAGTTGCTGATCGATGACCTTGCGGTTGACCGGGTCGAGGATGATCACCGCGTCGTCCTGCATGCGCAGGCTCGAAGCGGCGTCGATCCAGTAACCCTGCCAGCCGGCTTCGCGCAGCTTGGGGAAGACTTCGCTGGTGTAGTCGCCACCCTGGCAGGTCAGGATCACGTCGAGGCTCTTCAACTCTTCAATGCTGTAGGCATCCTTGAGCGGGGCAATATCCTTGCCCACGGACGGCCCTTGGCCACCTACGTTCGAAGTGGTGAAAAACACCGGCTCAATAAGATCGAAATCCTGCTCTTCCAGCATCCGCTGCATGAGCACGGAACCGACCATACCGCGCCAACCGATCAGACCTACACGTTTCATCGCAACTACACCTTGTTAAAAAGTGGGCCGCCTTGCAGCAACAACTGCAAGCGGGCCCGAGAGATTACAGATTCCGCAGCGCGGCGACTACTGCGTCGCCCATTTCTTGCGTCCCGACCTTGGTGCAACCCTGGGACCAGATATCGCCGGTGCGCAAGCCCTGATCCAGCACCAGGCTGACGGCCTTCTCGATTGCGTCCGCCGCATCGCCCAGGTTGAAGCTGTAGCGCAGCATCATCGACACCGACAAAATCGTCGCCAGCGGGTTGGCAATGCCCTGCCCCGCGATGTCTGGCGCCGAACCGTGGCACGGCTCGTACATACCTTTGTTGTTGGTGTCCAGGGACGCCGACGGCAGCATGCCGATGGAACCGGTGAGCATCGACGCCTGGTCGGACAGGATGTCGCCGAACAGGTTGTCGGTGACAATCACGTCGAACTGCTTGGGTGCGCGCACCAGTTGCATGGCGGCGTTGTCGACGTACATGTGGCTCAGTTCGACGTCCGGATAATCCTTGGCGACTTCTTCGACGATTTCACGCCACAGTTGGCTGGAAGCCAGCACGTTGGCCTTGTCCACCGAGCAGACTTTTTTGCCGCGCACGCGCGCCATGTCGAAACCGACACGGGCGATACGGCGGATTTCGCTCTCGCTGTATGGCAGCGTGTCATAGGCCTGACGCTCACCATTTTCCAACTCGCGCACACCCCGTGGCGAGCCGAAGTAGATACCGCCGGTCAGCTCACGCACGATGAGGATATCCAGGCCCGCTACCACTTGCGGCTTGAGGCTCGACGCGTCAGCCAGTTGCGGGTAGAGGATGGCCGGGCGCAGGTTGCCGAAGAGACCCAGTTGCGCACGGATTTTCAACAGGCCGCGCTCAGGGCGGATGTCACGCTCGATCTTGTCCCATTTCGGCCCACCCACGGCGCCGAGCAGTACCGCATCGGCAGCCCGGGCGCGGTCCAGGGTCTCGTCAGCCAGCGGCACGCCGTGCTTGTCGATGGCAGCGCCGCCGATCACGTCGTGGCTCAGCTCGAAGCCCAGGCTGTACTTGCTGTTGGCAAGCTCAAGGACCTTAACCGCTTCGGCCATGATTTCCGGCCCAATACCGTCGCCAGGGAGAATCAGAATCTGCTTGCTCATGGGTTCCTCATTTCATCAAGCGACCCGCCCGTGGGCAGGTCGGGAAAAATCAATCAGCGTTCGGCGAAGACCACCAGCACATCGGTGCTGAAGGTGCCGTCGGCTTGAATTTCGTAATAATCGCGTACTTCCTGGCCCATCGCCTGTTGCAGCTCAAGGATTGCTGCACGCAGTACCTCTGGCGTGCGCATGCGTTCAACCCACGAGGTGTACTCCAGGCGCAAGCGCTGGCGACTGCTGTTGCGCACGTGCAGGCCAGCCTCACTCAACTGGCGCATCCACTCGGCGCCGGAATAGTCACGTACATGGCTGGTGTCGCGCAGCACTTCGACGGTTTGCAGGTAAGTGTCCAACAGCGGGCTGCCCGGTGACAAGACATCCACAAATGCCGCCACGCCACCCGGCTTGAGCACACGGCGCACTTCACGCAGGGCCAGGCCGAGGTCGCTCCAGTGATGGGCCGAATAACGGCTGAACACGAAGTCGAATTCGCCATCGGCGAACGGCAGGCGCTCGGCGGCGCCGTGCACGGTGCGGATGTTGTCCAGGTTGCGGTCTTTGGCGGCGGCGGCCACCACGTCGAGCATAGGCTGGGACAAGTCGTAGGCCACCACTTCTTTGACCAGAGGCGCCACGTGGAAGCTGACATGACCGGCACCGCAGCCCAGGTCCAGCAGACGTGCAGCGCCCTGCCCGGCCAGTTCAGCCTGTAGCAGTGCGAATTCGGTGCCCTGGGCGTGTACGGCGCTGCTCAGGTAGGCCGAGGCTTGCTCGCCGAATTGTTTTTGCACGACTTGAGTGTGGGCGGTGGTGGTCATGGTGGCTTTCCTTGGGGTTTGTGGTGGTTGCACTGGCGCTATCGCAGGCAAGCCAGCTCCCACAGTTGGAACTCCAATGTGGGAGTCGGGCTTGCCCGCGATGGGGCCCGCACGGTTACCGCAAATCAGGCATCGCGAAACAGCCAGGGCTGGCTCGCCCGGTGCCGGGTTTCAAACGCAGCAATCGCATCGCCGTCCTGCAAGGTCAGGCCGATGTCGTCCAGGCCGTTGATCAGGCAGTGCTTACGGAAGGCATCCACTTCAAAGTGGTACACCTTGCCATCCGGGCGGGTCACGGTTTGCGCGGCCAGGTCCACCGTCAGTTGGTAGCCGACATTGGCCTCCACTTGCTGGAACAACTCGTCCACTTCTGCGTCGCTCAAGATGATCGGCAACAGGCCGTTCTTGAAGCTGTTGTTGAAGAAGATATCGGCGTAGCTCGGCGCGATGATGCTCCGAAAGCCGTACTCTTCCAGGGCCCACGGCGCGTGTTCACGGCTGGAGCCGCAACCGAAGTTTTCCCGGGCCAGCAACACGCTGGCACCTTGGTAACGCTCGGCGTTGAGCACAAAGTCCTTGTTCAGGGGGCGCTTGGAGTTGTCCTGGTAGGCGTAGCCCACGTCCAGGTAGCGCCACTCATCGAACAGGTTGGGGCCGAAACCGGTGCGCTTGATCGACTTCAGGAATTGCTTTGGGATGATCTGGTCGGTGTCCACATTGGCACGGTCCAACGGCGCTACAAGGCCTGTGTGTTGGGTAAAAGCTCTCATCGGGTTTTCCTCAGATCAATTCGCGAACGTCGATGAAACGACCGTTGACGGCAGCAGCGGCGGCCATGGCCGGGCTCACCAGGTGGGTACGCCCACCCGCGCCCTGACGCCCTTCGAAGTTACGGTTGGAGGTCGATGCGCAATGCTCGCCCGACTCCAGGCGGTCCGGGTTCATCGCCAGGCACATCGAGCAGCCCGGCTCCCGCCATTCAAAACCGGCTTCGAGGAAGATCTTGTCCAGCCCTTCGGCTTCCGCCTGGGCTTTAACCAGCCCGGAACCTGGCACCACAATGGCTTGCTTGATAGTCGAGGCCACCTTGCGGCCCTTGGCGATCACCGCCGCGGCGCGCAGGTCTTCGATCCGCGAGTTGGTGCAGGAGCCGATAAATACACGGTCCAACTGGATATCAGTGATCGCCTGATTGGCGGTCAACCCCATGTATTTCAAGGCGCGTTCGATGGAGCCACGCTTGACCAGGTCGGCTTCTTTGGCCGGGTCCGGCACGTTCTGGTCGACGGCCAGGACCATTTCCGGCGAAGTGCCCCAGCTGACTTGCGGCTTGATCTGCGCAGCGTCGAGTTCGACCACGGTGTCGAACACCGCATCGGCGTCGGAGACCAGGTCTTTCCACGCTTCGACGGCGGCATCCCAATCGGCGCCTTGCGGCGCGAACGGGCGACCCTTGACGTATTCGACGGTTTTTTCGTCCGCCGCCACCATGCCCACGCGGGCACCGGCTTCGATGGACATGTTGCAGATGGTCATGCGGCCTTCAATGGACAGGCCGCGGATAGCACTGCCGGCGAACTCGATGGCATGGCCGTTGCCGCCCGCGGTGCCGATCTTGCCGATCACAGCCAGTACGATGTCCTTGGCGGTCACGCCAAACGGCAATTGGCCTTCGACGCGTACCAGCATGTTCTTCATTTTCTTGGCCACCAGGCACTGGGTGGCAAACACGTGCTCCACCTCGGAAGTACCGATGCCGTGGGCCAGGGCGCCGAACGCACCATGGGTGGAGGTATGAGAGTCACCGCAGACCACGGTCATGCCCGGCAAGGTGGCGCCCTGCTCCGGGCCGATGACGTGGACGATGCCTTGGCGCACGTCGTTCATCTTGAATTCGGTGATGCCGTATTCGTCGCAATAGTCGTCGAGGGTCTGCACCTGCAACCGCGAAACCTGGTCGGCAATGGCTTCGATGCCGCCCTTGCGCTCAGGAGTGGTCGGCACGTTGTGGTCCGGCGTGGCGATGATGGAGTCGACGCGCCAAGGCTTGCGCCCGGCCAGTCGCAGGCCTTCGAACGCTTGGGGCGAGGTCACTTCATGGATGATGTGACGGTCGATGTAGATCAGCGACGATCCATCATCGCGACGTTTCACTTCGTGGGAATCCCAAAGCTTGTCGTAAAGCGTTTTGCCGGCCATCAGTCGGTCCTCATCAGCGGTGCTTCTATACGCCGGGCTTTTCAATAACCCTTTGGCTTGTGAGGCTGATGGTATGGCGCTACATTAAATAACTCAAATTCATATTTTTTATGCTTTGGATTACCAACTGGAATAGCACAATGGACCTGGCCAACCTCAACGCCTTTATCGCCATCGCCGAGACCGGCAGCTTCTCCGGCGCCGGCGAACGCCTGCACCTGACCCAGCCGGCCATCAGCAAGCGCATCGCCGGCCTGGAACAACAATTGAAGGTACGGCTGTTCGACCGCCTGGGCCGCGAAGTCGGCTTGACCGAGGCCGGGCGGGCCTTGCTGCCCCGCGCCTATCAAATCCTCAACGTGCTGGACGACACCCGCCGGGCCCTGACCAACCTCACCGGCGAAGTCAGCGGGCGCCTCACTCTGGCCACCAGCCACCATATCGGCCTGCATCGCCTGCCGCCGATCCTGCGCACCTTCACCCGGCAATATCCGAAGGTGGCGTTGGATATTCAGTTTCTGGATTCAGAAGTGGCCTACGAAGAAATCCTCCATGGCCGTGCGGAAGTCGCGGTAATCACCCTGGCGCCTGAGCCCCACAACCTAGTACGTGCTACCCGGGTGTGGGACGACCCGCTGGATTTTGTGGTGGCGCCGGAACACAGCCTGATCAGCAACGGTTCCGTCAGCCTGGGCGATATCGCCGGGCATCCGGCCGTGTTTCCCGGTGGCAACACCTTTACCCACCATATTGTCAGCCGCCTGTTCGAGGCCCAGGGCCTGACGCCCAATATCGCGATGAGCACTAACTACCTGGAAACCATCAAGATGATGGTCTCCATCGGCCTGGCCTGGAGCGTGTTGCCGCGCACCATGCTCGACGATCAGGTGGCAAGTATCGCTTTGCCGGGCATACAGCTCAGTCGCCAGCTAGGCTATATCGTGCACACCGAAAGGACGCTGTCGAACGCTGCGCGGGCTTTCATGAGCCTGTTGGATGCACAGGTCGATCTGCCAGGGTTACCGGCATGACACTGTGCGGGCCAGGGGTTTAGGTCAAACCGCGCGGTTTTCTCAATGAGCCAAGGCCCTTTGATAATGCGCAACCCCCTTGACCCGATTCCACCCCTGCCCCGCATCTACGCCCTGGACCCTCAAGCGGCGGAACAAAGCTGGGACAGTGCCCCGCAGTTGCTCGCGGCCCTCAATGCCGCGCGGCTGGGTGCCTGGTGCTGGGAAATCGACACAGGAAGAATCAGTTGGTCACGGGGCACCCAGGCGCTATTCGGCTTTGACCCGCGCCAGCCTCTGCCCAAGGACCTCGATTACCTAGACCTGCTGGCCCCGCAAGACAGTGCGCGGGTGGTGCGCGGCTTTCATGCGGTGCTCGCCGGAGAGCCCTTCGACCGCGCCATGCACCACCGCATCCAATGGCCCGATGGCAGCCTGCACTGGCTGGAAATCAGCGGCAACCTGGCCCCCGACAAAGCCGGACGGCGACGCATGATCGGGGTGATCCGCGAGATCACCCACCAACGCGACCGTGAACATGCCCTCAGCCATTCGGAAAAGCGCTTCGCCACCCTGTTCCACCTGTGCCCGAACATGGTACTGCTGACGCGCCAGGCCGACGGCTTGATCAGCGAAGCCAACCAGTATTTCGAAATGCTGTTCGGCTGGCCGGTGGCCGATGCCATCGGCCGCACCACCCTGGAACTGGGCCTGTGGCGCCACCCGGAACAGCGGGCGCTGCTGGTCAAGGCCACGCAACGCAAAGGCGAACCCATCACCATGGAAGTGCAGTTCTGCGCCAGCAACGGCCAGATTCATGACGGCACCCTCAGCGCACAAAAGGTGGAACTGGACGGCGAGGCGTACCTGATCAGCACCTTTCTGGACATCACCGAACGCAAAAACGCCGAGCAAGCGCTCAAGGAAAGCCAGGAACGCCTGGACCTGGCCCTGGATTCCGCGCAACTGGGCACCTGGGATTGGCACATCCCCAGCGGCATGCTCTACGGCTCGGCGCGAGCCGCCCAGCTACACGGGCTGGAGCCCGCGCCGTTCCATGAGTCTTTCGAGGCGTTTTTTGAAGGCATGTCCGATGAGGACCGGGAGGGCATGCGCCATGCTTACCGCAGTTTGCGCGAAGGCCCGGACGGCAACTATCAGCTGACCTACCGCGTGCAAATGGAAGACGGCAGCCCGCGCTACCTGGAGAGCCGCGCACGCCTGTATCGCGATGAGTCAGGCAAGCCCCTGCGCATGGCCGGCACCTTGCTGGATATCACCGACCAGGTCGAGCGCGAGCAACGGCTGACCGCCTCGGAAGAAAAGTTCGCCAGCCTGTTCCAGGCCAGCCCCGACCCGATCTGCGTGACCTGCCTGGACAGCGGCGCCTTTATCGAGATCAACCCGGCGTTTACCCAGACGTTTGGCTGGACAGCCGCCGAAGTGCTCGACAAAAGCGCGGAACAAATCGGCTTGTGGGACGACTCCAGCAAGCGCCTGCAGCGCATCGAGCAGGTGATACGCGAACAGGCCCTGAGCAATGTGGCTATCGTGGTGCATCACAAGGACGGCCAAAGCCTGACCTGCATGATTTCCAGCCGCTTGATCAAGGTCAGTGACCAGCCGTGCATCGTCACCACGCTGCGCGATATTACCCAACAGCAACGCTCGGAAGCCGCACTCAAGGCCAGTGAAGAGAAGTTCGCCAAGGCGTTCCACTCCAGCCCCGATGCGATTTCCATCACCGAGCGCGACACCGGCCGCTATGTGGAGGTCAACGACGGTTTTTGCCGCCTGACCGGTTACCGCACCGAAGAAGCCATCGGCCTGACGCTGTACCAGATCGGCATCTGGGCCGATGAAAACCAACGCGCCGCACTGTTGGCCGAGTTGCACATCAAGGGGCGCATTCACCACCTGGAAATGCTCTGGCGCAACAAGCGTGGCGAGGTTCTGGCGGTGGAGGTCTCGGTGGAGCCGATCACCTTGAATGAAACCCCCTGCCTGCTGCTGACCGCGCGGGATGTGAGCCTATTGAAGAACGCCCAGGCGCAGATCCGGCACCTGGCCTATCACGACCCGCTGACCAACCTGCCGAACCGGGCACTGCTGATGGACCGCCTGAGCCAGCAGATCGCCCTGCTCAAGCGCCACAACCTGCGCGGCGCCCTGCTGTTTCTGGACCTGGATCACTTCAAGCACATCAACGACTCCCTCGGCCACCCCGTTGGCGACACCGTGCTGAAAATCGTCACCGCGCGCCTGGAAGCCAGCGTGCGCACGGAGGACACCGTGGCGCGCCTGGGCGGCGACGAGTTTGTGGTATTGCTCAGCGGCCTGGAGGGCACCCGCCAGACGGTCAGCAGCCAGGTGCAAGCGCTGGCCGATACCCTGCGCGAATTGCTCTCGGAACCCATGTTCCTTGACGGTCACCGGTTGCAGGTCACGCCCAGCATCGGCGTGGCGCTGATCCCCGATCATGGCACCACACCCGCCGATCTGCTCAAGCGTGCCGACATCGCCCTGTACCGCGCCAAGGACTCCGGGCGCAACACCACCCAGATGTTCCACAACAGCATGCAGAAAACCGCCAGCGAGCGCCTGCGCATGGAAACCGACTTGCGCCTGGCCTTGTCACGCGGCGAATTCAGCGTGCATTACCAGCCCCAGGTGGATGCGCGCGGCAACCGGATAGTCGGCGCCGAGGCCCTGGTGCGCTGGCAGCATCCACAATTGGGCGCGCAGTCGCCGGCGGAATTTATCAAGGTATTGGAAGACAGCGGCCTGATCCTGGAGGTCGGCACCTGGATTCTCGATGAAGCCTGCGGCGCCTTTGCCCAGTTGATTGCCGACGGCCTGGTGGACCCGCTCAATTTCAGCCTGTGCGTGAATATCAGCCCGCGGCAGTTTCGCCAGAACGACTTTGTGGAACGGGTGGAGCACAGCCTCAAGCAACACGGCCTGCCGTTCAGCCTGCTGAAACTGGAAATCACCGAAGGCATCGTGATCCAGAACCTGGACGACACCGTGGTGAAAATGCGCCGCCTGAAAAAACTAGGCGTGAGCTTTGCAATGGATGACTTCGGTACCGGCTACTCATCCCTGACCTATCTCAAGCGCTTGCCGGTGGACGCACTGAAGATCGATCAGTCGTTCGTGCGCGATGCGACCCACGACCCCAATGACGCAGAAATCATCCGCGCCATTGTGGCCATGGCGCGCAGCCTGAACCTGGAAGTCATCGCCGAGGGGGTGGAAACCCTGGAACAGCTGGCGTTCCTGCAAAAGCTGGGCTGCCATTTGTTCCAGGGGTATTTACACAGCCGGCCATTGCCGATCGAGGGTTTCAGGCGGTTGCTGGAATAGGGCCGCGCCTGATCACGCGAGGTTGCAAAAGGTGCAGCCAAGCGCCACTGCCGTCAATGGAGCCGCCCGCCTGGCTGCCTGTTCAATTACATAAGCGCTACAGCATCGCCTTGGGTAGGGGCCGAGCCTGGGCGCCCCCATAACTCTTCACGACCATTGATAACCGCTACCGAATGCCCATTCCGATTGCACATACCCACTTGCCCACCGGCGAGCGCACTGACGCGCACCCTTTTCATGTGTTTCCTCAACCCCAGGCGCAGAAACCCCTCCCCTGGCCCCCTCTCATCCTCTCCATTGTTCAGGCTGCGAATGGCAGCATGAAAACTCCTGCTCGCCGTACCATCGTTGTCTTCCATTTGCGCGCGCTTGGCGCTGACGGCAAAAAGAAACTGCGCATCCTTGAGCATCTCTTTATCAGCACCTATAAACCGAGCTCCTTGTGCTGCTTGCGCCAACTCCGAGTCAGTCAATCTCAGCTCAAAATCGTCGCGCATGACCACGTGATAACCGCCAGGCTCTTTTCTCACCGAGCGAAAAATGTCCGTAGGGCTTTGACCAAATCGGTACATGGCTGCCTTGATGGCCGATACGGTAACGCAGTTGCCATCTGGCCCTTGGCGAAAGCCACTCCAGATATTGTCCGGCTTAGCCCCATTACGCTTTATCGAAAGACCGGGAATGTTTGCGGCGACCTCAGGCTTTGGTGGTAGCGGTTCAGGTATGACCCGAGGCGGAACCTCAGGCTGAACCCTGGGCGGAGGAGGAATATCAGGAACTGTCGTATCTTTTTTATCGGACAACAGAGAAATCAACTGTGAAAAAAAAGACGCAAACAGCCCCGACAATGTAGTGACTAATTCCGTATTAGTACCAATGCTTTTTTTAGCTGTCTCTACAGTCCCGTACTTAACCGGAGTGAGCTGAAAAGTGTCATTAATGGGTTTTAACGTATCAACAGGTGCCACCGGACGGACATCTATCACGCGCGCAATATTATTAATCGAACAGCACGACACAAGTTTCTCCTTAAACAGTACTTCTCCGAGTGGTATGCCTCGGAGAAGCCCACGTTTTATTTAAGCGTTCTTATGAGCCAGTGGATTTCAGGATCTGGATGAAAGTCGAGCATTGAAGCGCCAGTTCCTGTCGAATTTATTCTCAGCAGGACCTGGGCTGGTCAAATCCGGAACAAACTTATCGGGCTGTGGAGCGGGTGTAGGTATCGGGTTCGATTCCGGCTTAGGACCCGGCTGTGGCAAGGGGTTCGATTCCGGCCTCGGACCGGGCTGTGGCACGGGGTTCGATTCCGGCTTCGGACCGGGCTGCGGCACGGGGTTCGATTCCGGCTTCGGACCGGGCTGTGGCACGGGGTTCGATCCCG
>NZ_JBWKRA010000041.1:24545-29574 GCF_059419065.1 Pseudomonas sp. GW821-FHT07B01
CGGCTTTGGACCCGGCTGTGGCACGGGGTTCGATTCCGGCTTTGGACCCGGCTGTGGCACGGGGTTCGATTCCGGCTTTGGACCCGGCTGTGGCACGGGGTTCGATTCCGGCTTAGGACCCGGCTGTGGCACGGGATTCGATTCCGGCTTCGGACCGGGCTGTGGCAAGGGGTTCGATTCCGGCCTCGGACCGGGCTGTGGCACGGGGTTCGATCCCGGCTTTGGACCCGGCTGCGGCACGGGGTTCGATTCCGGCTTCGGACCGGGCTGTGGCACGGGGTTCGATCCCGGCTTTGGATCCGGCTGTGGCACGGGGTTCGATTCCGGCTTTGGACCCGGCTGTGGCACGGGGTTCGATTCCGGCTTTGGACCTTGCCTGGGATTTAAGTCCGGGGTTGGCCCTTCCTTTGTATCAGGGCAGTGACAGTGAGCGACATTGATGTTCACATGCACGTTTGCTTTAGCATCATTAGTGACATTCACTGAAGGCGTCGGCACTGACGGCTTCACTGGACGATCGTTTCTATCCGGTTTCAGCGGCAATCCGCCGTGATCTATTAGCACCCCCGGGCCTTTTGCATCCGGCTTCACCGCTTGATCAGTCGAACTTGGCTTCACTGGCTGGTCTTTTGCATTCGGCCTCACCGACTCATCAGTCGTACCTGGCTTCACCGACTGGTCTTTTGCATCAGGCTTCACCGTTTGATCAGTCGTACCTGGCTTCACCGGCTGGTCTTTTGCATTCGGCTTCACCGTTTGATCAGTCGTACCGGGTTTCACCGACTGGTCTTTTGCATCAGGCTTCACCGTTTGATCAGTCGTACCGGGTTTCACCGGCTGGTCTTTTGCATCAGGCTTCACCGTTTGATCAGTCGTACCGGGTTTCACCGGCTGGTCTTTTGCATTCGGCTTCACCGTTTGATCAGTCGTACCGGGTTTCACCGGCTGGTCTTTTGCATTCGGCTTCACCGCTTGATCAGTTGTACCTGGCTTCACTGGCTGCTCTTTTGCCTCCAGATCAGGCGTAATACTTTTCCCCAAAAGCATCTCCCGCATGGATTTGAAGAACTGCTCGAGCATGTCAAATACTCTGGTGAGCGCCGTCGCACTCACCATGACCTCACTGTTTTCATTGCGTGCAGCTGCGGGGTTGAGGTTTAAATGGGTCGTCGGAGGTTTAGGTTGCATGTCGACTTTCAACGGGGTCGGCAACTGCCCACTCAGAGGTGATGTATCAACTTTGACAAAGGGCGAATTATTGACAGATAGAGACATTCATAAACTCCTTAATCGGCGCCACCTGACTCCGTTAAATGGCCAGGAAGGCAACAGCCTTAGTGAACTGCAAGCAACAGCACTGCCTGACAGCTGCTAATGTGTGGGAGTTAACGCTGACCAGTTCCTAAAATCGCGCTTCATATAAAGAAACCAAACCAAATCTTCAGACTTTGCCTCGTGCTTTTTAAAGAACACCTCGGTTTGCCGCACCCGAACGTGTGCGTGACAGAAATACAGACTAACAACTCACCTGAAACGCAAACTGTCGATACAATTCAAAACGCCACATAACCGCCCACTTTGATATTTCGCGCGAACATAAAAGACAGCACCAGAACCACGCAGCCGAAGACATATATTTATAAATAAACTTACACGGCGAAACTTTTGAATTCAAAAAACCTATAACGTGCCTAGTTATTACCGAGCAACATTCAAGCTGTCTGAAAACAAACTGCGAGCGCCCTATAAAGGGCGTCAAGTTCAGCCAGATAATCCCAACAAACAAAAAAATGCCCCATATCTCTCAATATGGGGCATTTTTTGAAACAGGACGCCGACTCAAATAATGTTGCACCCACCATCAACGGACATTGAAGCGTTACAACTTATAACGTTGCCGGTTGTGGGTGAGGCATACCAAGCAAGCGGCTAACCTGTTCCAATGCGGTTTCACGACGCAGGGCCGTAAACAGTTCGACCGCCTCCGGGTAATTACGCGTCAACATCGCCAGCCATTGCTTCAAACGGCCCGGCGCCTGCTTTTCAGTCAACTGGGCTACCGATTGACGCCAGAACTCGTGGAGCATGGGTTGCATCTGCGCCCAGGTCATCTCCACTACTTCTTCGCCAGCGCGCGCAGCAGCGATTTGCCGGGCCAGATCGGGCCGCGCGACCAAGCCGCGCCCCAACATGATGTCTTCTGCGCCGCTGATTTCCCGGCACCGCCGCCAATCTTCAACACTCCATATATCACCATTGGCAAACACTGGCACCTTCACCACATCTTGCACACGCGGGATCCACTCCCAATGGGCGGGGGGCTTATAGCCATCGGTTTTGGTACGCGCATGTACCACGATATGCGCCGCACCACCTTCTGCCAGGGCCGTTGCACACACCAACGCGCCATCCGGGCTGTCGAAGCCCAGGCGCATCTTGGCGGTCACCGGGATATGGGCAGGCACGGCACGACGCACATGTTCGACGATCTGGTTGAGCAGCTCCGGCTCCTTGAGCAGCACCGCACCGCCGCGGGACTTGTTGACGGTCTTGGCTGGGCAGCCGAAGTTCAGGTCGATGACTTGCGAACCCAGCTCGCAGGCCAAGGCGGCGTTCTCCGCCAGGCAAACCGGGTCGGAGCCCAGCAATTGCACACGCAACGGCACGCCCGCAGCGGTGTGCGCACCGTGCAGTAGTTCCGGGGCGAGCTTGTGGAAATAGGCAGGTGTGAGCAGGCGGTCGTTGACCCGGATGAACTCGGTCACGCACCAGTCGATACCGCCCACGTGGGTCAACACGTCCCGCAGGATGTTGTCGACCAACCCCTCCATGGGCGCCAAAGCAATTTGCATGGAAAACACTCAACAAAAATCGTGGCGCAGTTTACTGGGTTTCCTGCGGCAACCGTTAACCCCCTGTCAGGGCGGGGCCGTAACCTTCAATAAACTCGGCGGGCATACGCTTGGGCTTGCCGCTGGACAACTCAATACATACGAAGGTTGTTTGCGCACGCAGCAGGGTCGCGCCGTCACGGGGGCGCACAAGCTGGAAACGACGGGTCATTTTCAGGCGTTGGTCCCAATCGACGATCCAGGTGGCAAGTTGTAACTCATCGCCCTCATAGCCTGCCGCCAGGTAGTCGATCTCATGGCGCACCACGGCCATGGCGCGGTCCAGGCGGCGGTATTCGGTGAGGTCCAGCCCCAAGCGCTGCGAATGGCGCCAGGCGCAACGCTCCAGCCATGAGACGTACACCGCATTATTGGCGTGCCCCAGGCCGTCGATGTCCTCAGCCGCAACCTGCAGATCGATGATGAACGGCGTTGCCAAATCCCAGCCCATGCCTTGCTCCAGTCGATTGATGTCGGCGGGGCAGTGTATCAGGCGCTTTGGCGCTCCTGTAGACGGCAGCCGGCCAATAGGGCGAGTACAGCGTCGATGACCTGCGGGTCGGCGAGCACTTTCTGGTGGCCACCCTGCTCCAGGCGCAGCAGGCGGCTGTCGAACCAGGCTTCGTGAATGGCTTGAGCCGCCCTGACCGGAACGAAGGTGTCGTCTTCGGCGTGCACGATCAGGACGGGAATGTTCAGCTGGTAGTGGGCCACGTCCAGATGCTTGAGCGGCATGCCCATGCTCAACTCCACCTCTTGGATAAAGGCTGAGCGCGCCCGTGGCGGCAAGCCGACCATGCGGGTGAACCCGCGTAGCACATCCAGAAAGCGCGACGGTGCGGCAATGCTGACCAATGCCTGCGTACGCAACCCCAACTGCACCGCCAACATCGCACTGGCGCCGCCCATGGAATGGCCGACCACCGCATACAGCGGTGGCAGCTCGGCCGCCGCCTCAAGCATGGCGCGGGCAAACAGCAGCACATGGGCTTCACGCCCTGGCGAACGACCGTGGGCGGGACCGTCCAGGGCTATCACCGAATAGCCGTTGTCGACCAACGCCGTGATCAAGCTGGCGAATTGAGTCGGCCGGCCTTCCCAGCCATGCATCAGCAGCACCGCCGGGCCATGCCCCCAACGCAATGCCGACAGGCCGAAACGCAGAGTGATGCGCTCCGACTGGGCCAACAGCGGCAACTCCCAGTCACGCGGCGGCAGATCGCGCGGGGTCATGAAGGTGCGACGCATCTTGCTGGCGACCGCATGCGGCGCAAGGCGCCCCACCGTGCCATTGAAACCACGAACCCAGGTCAATGCGCCCATCTTGCGCCCCCTTTTTCAGCGTACCGCCGACTTGGCCGCACGTATCACCCGATCCGATAACTCGCCCGGCCCCAGCGCCCGCGCCAGGGTCAGCCCCCCGACCATCAAGGCCATGTCCGCCAGGGCTTTGTCGATCTCTTCAGGGCTGCCGGCCAGTTGCGCAGCCATCAACTCGACGTGCTCGTTCAAAACCTCGCGAAAAGCGTCCGGCAAGCGGCCCATCTCCCCCACCGTCGCGGGCAACGGGCAGGCCTGGGTCGTGGAGTCGCGGTGCTTGCGCGACAGATAAAACGCTGCGACCAACGTGCGGCGCTCTTCGCCGGTCAGTTGTTCGTCCAAGTCATCGATGGAGGCGCGACGCTGCGCCAGCAACTGGCTGAACGCTTCCAGCATCAGCGCATCTTTGCTTTCAAAGTGCGCATAGAAGCCGCCGACCGTCAGCCCAGCCGCCCCCATCACTTCGCCCACACTGGGCTCAGCCGGGCCACGCTGGATCAACGCCGCGCTGGCAGCCTGCAAAATACGTTCGCGGGTTTGCGCTTTTTTATCGCTCATCGAAGCCTCCGTCTCTCATGGGTTGAATATTATTACCATAATAATATTTGGCAAGCGATAAGCACGACCGCCGGTCAGAACAGAAAATGGGTGATAAAGGAGGGAATTGGCCAAACGCCAGACAAACAAAAGGGCCATTCAATAATTGAATGACCCTTAAAAATCCCGCAGAGCGGGTAATCGTGGCGTCCCCTAGGGGACTCGAACCCCTGTTACCGCCGTGAAAGGGCGGTGTCCTAGGCCACTAGACGAAGGGGACA
>NZ_JBWKRA010000042.1:0-28949 GCF_059419065.1 Pseudomonas sp. GW821-FHT07B01
CGCTCATATTTCCAGACCGCCTCCCCACGCCTGACAACCCGTACAAAACCGTTGTCATGCTCGTAGGACGTTGGCTCGTCATCCCCCGGAAACAGCGCGACCAAGCGTCCGGCGTCGTCATACTGATAGGCCGTCACCGCGCCCATCGGGTCTTGCTCGACGGTCAGCCGGCCCTTGGCATCGTAGGATTTGTAATGCTGAGCGCCATCCGGATCGATGCGCTGCACCAAGCGCGCCCGGTCGTCATGGACATAGACTTCCTGGCTACCATCGGCGTTATGCACGGTGACGTGGCCGTCATCGCCCCAGGCATAACGTGTGTCCATCTGCGAGAAGCTCGCCCAATGCCGGACGCAACGCGCCGCCTTGCCAGACCGTTCCCACGCCCAGAAGAAACTCGCCCCACCGGCCAACTGCCGCTCAAGAATGACGTGCTGATCGTCGTACCGATAACGCTCGCTTTCCCCGACAGCATTGGTCGCGCAAACCAGTCGTCCGTCTTCGTCATAGGCGTAGGAAACAAGGTTCTGCTCGGTCTCCCACACGTAGGGCTCACGCCCTTTGGCGCGATGCACCTGATAGTCCACCGCGACGATGCGACCCAACTCATAACGCAGCAGCAACGAACGACCGGCGCCGTTATCCAGCCGCTCAATCAGCCCTGAACGATCCCGGCAAAGGCGCAGGCGGTTGTCATACGCATCGCTGATCGAGACCAGTACGCCATCGCGAAAGTGATAGAAACGCGACGCCTGGGCCAGCACCAGTTCGTCAGGAGCCGAACCCAAGTAGATCGCCGCTTCCGCCAGGCTATTGGTGATCGCCGGCCGAGAGTCGGTGGGCAAGGGCAGGGTAGTCGAGCGGTTCTCATGGTCAGTCCACACCACCAAATCGCCCGACACCACCAGCCGATGGGCCAGCCCATGACTCCAGCCAAACCCCAACCCACAATCAATGTCCACCGCACTGGTGCGGTACAGCCGCGTCCACTCAAACGGCAAGATCCCATCCAGCGCGCCGTCAGTAAGGGTGAGCAATTCTTCACCGTTAACCATCGACACCGGGCAGCCGTGGGCAACGGTCTTGTCTGCTGATGCCGCCGCATCTCCCTTTGGATTAGAAGCCACCGCCGGCACATCATCGACAGGCTCCTGACGAACCAACGTGGTGCGCTGGGTCTTGCCGCGCACCATCGGCACCGGGTTCGAAACCAGCGTATCGCCCGCCTTCAACGGCACAGCCGGCACCGCCTTGACCGGCGTCGCCGCACTGCTCAGCAACACCGGTTTGGCGACTTCGACATGGGTCTCCAGCCGAGGCCCCGCCACCTGCTTGGCCAGCAATTCCAACAACGCCCGTGCCCGCCCGGACTTGACGCCACTAAGCACCTGAGCGCCCAGGCGCAGCTGTACCCCAATGCCTCGCGTGGCCCAGATCAGCAACAGATTGATCAAGACTTCGCCGGTGATTTCACCCAGCAGTTCGTACATGTCGGGTGGCGGCAGCATGCGTACCCAGGCCACCAGCGCCGACAGGTAGATAAACAACAGCGGCTCATCACTGAGTACCAGCAACCCCTTGGCCAGCGTGTCTCTGCCCAGTTTGAGCAGCGCGTTCAGCTCGGTCTGGGACAGGTATTTCAGCAACGTTTCGCTGTTGGACTTGAGGTTCGCGAGCAGGTCGTACAGCTCGGTGATGTTGTCCCACAGGTTATAAAGCGCGTTGCCCAGCCCGGCAGCAAAGGCCATGCCCTGTAAGGCACTGCGCTTGTAAGCCGGCGCTTTGGCAAAGTCTGCCCATCGAGGCTTGAAATGCTCGGCCCATGCCGTGCGCAAATCCGCTTCCAGCCCGGCGATCACAGACTCATAGGACGCATACAGCGCCTGGACGTGAGCCTTGGAAACGTTGGGGTAAAAGGTGATTTCGTACTGTTGGTCGCGGCTACAGTCGCTGACTTCAAGAATGCCGCTGGGGCCAATGGTCCGATGCAGTGGCGCGCCTACCGGGCTGCCGTCCTGTGCAACGGCTTGCAGCCTCACGGGCGTGTTGCCGATAGGCACGAACTGCGTGCTTTCGAACAGATGCACCAGCGTCAGCCCACCCTGGGCTTTGCATTGAGCGACGGTGCGGCTGGGTTTGTCGGAAGAGATCGGCGCGACCAGTGCGACGTCCTCCCCAACCTTGAACACCTGCTCCACGCTAAGTGCCGAACCACTTAAAAAGCTGTCGGTCCACTTATCAAAGGTATTCAGGCAGGTGCGGAAGTCCGCGAATACGCGCTCAACCTTCGGCGCTTCGGGATCCATCGGCACCAGCATCAGGTTGGCCAGCACCGAGATCAAGAGACAGCCCCATTCATCAGGGCTCTAACGAACACCACCATCTGCAATCCCTCGCACTGTTTGATCAGGCGAGGGACTTTGCAGCGGTTGTCAGGTAAAAGAAGTCGGCGTTATTCGCGGGGATGGCGAGGAAGTTTCGTCTTAACTTCAGGTAAACCGAGGCTTGGTCGTAGGAGTCGGATTACAGCTGGAACAGTCTTACAACTTCAACTGCCCAATCGCCTTGCTCAACTCCCCGGCCAACGTCGCCAGTTCATTGCTGGTGGTGGCCGACGCCACGGTCTGATGCACGGTGTTTTCGGTCACATCGCGAATGCTCACCACGGCGCGGTTCATTTCTTCGGCGACATGGCTTTGTTGCTCGGCGGCCACGGCGATCTGGGTGTTGCTTTCGCGCATCTGTGCCACAGCACCGGTAATTTCAGCCAGCGCGATGCTGGCTTCCTGGGCCTGTTGTACGCAGTCATCTGCCTTGAATGAGCTTTCCTGCATGAAGTCCACCGCGTCGCGGGTGCCGGCTTGCAGCGCCGAGACCATGCGGGTGATTTCGTCGGTGGAGCTTTGCACGCGCTTGGCCAGGTTGCGCACTTCGTCGGCGACTACCGCGAAACCGCGGCCCATTTCCCCGGCGCGGGCGGCTTCGATGGCGGCGTTGAGGGCGAGCAGGTTGGTCTGTTCGGCGATGCTGTGGATCACACTGACCACGCCGTTGATTTTCTGGCTGTCTTCGGCCAGTTTCTGGATCATTTCGGCGGTCTGCTGTACCCCACTGGACAGCCCGGCGATCGAATGCTGTACCCGGGTGACCACTGCCTGGCCGCTGCCGGCGAGGGTATCGGCGGACTGCGACAAGTCACGGGTGGCGCCTGCGTGCTGGGCGATGTGGTAGACGGTGGCGGTCATTTCGTTGATGGCGGTGGCAGCCTGGTCGGTTTCGCTTTGCTGGCCCAGCATGCCGTGTTGCACCTCGTTCATGCTGCTGGCCAGGCGTGCGGCGCCGTCGTCCAGTTGCCGGGCGGTGCGTGCCACGGTATTGACCACGCGCTGGTAGCCGGCTTGCATGGCGTTGAAGGCGCTGGCCATCTGGCCGACTTCATCCTTGCAGGCCAACGGCACCCGCGCCGACAGGTCGCCGGTTTTTTCGACGTGCAGCATCACATCCTTGAGGGTGTTGAGTTGGCTGAGCAGGAAGCGGATCAACAACTGCGAGGCGCCGAGCATGGCCAGCATCAGCACTGCCACGGCAACGGCGTAATTGGCGAAGCGTTCACTGAACACCTGGCTCAGGCTCGGCGCGTAGGCGAAGACTGCGACCTGCTGGTCGTCGGCGCGGCTGATCACCTCGGCGCCGATCAGCGGGTTTTCACCGAACAACGGCATGGGGTTGAGTTCAGTCCAGCCGTTGGCAGTGCTCAGGGCGGGCAGTTCCTGGGGGATCTGGCCTTTGGAAAATGCGAGCCAGTGCTCACCAGTGGGCAAGGCTCTGTCGGCTGGCCAGGCGCTTAGCAAGCGTCCCTGAGCCTGGGCCGATGCCTGTGACGCCTGGCTACGCGCCTGTTGTTCAAGCTGTACCGCGTACAGCACCAGCAGCAGGGTGGTGATGAAGGCGACCGCGTTGACGGCCCAGAATTTGTATTTGAGCGAGATATTGCTAAGCCAGGCACCCATGGAAGGTTTTCTCTGATAGCGGAAACGGTATTGGCAAGGTGCCATTATTGTGCCGCTATTCAGAAAAGCGCTTTTGACATGGGTCAATGCGCCGCATCAGTCGATGGCAGGCAAGCCGAAAAAGCGGCGGGCGCAGGCGGTGCTGTGCAACGCCAGATCTTCCATCGTTTCGTTACGGTGCAGGGCCACTTCGCGCAGTACTTCGGGCAGGTATGCCGGCTCATTGCGACCATTCTTCGGCTTGGGGCGCAGGGTGCGTGGTAGCAGATAGGGCGCATCGCTTTCCAGCATCAGACGGCCTCGGGGAATATCCCTGACCAGTGAATGCAGGTGGGTGCCACGGCGTTCGTCGCAGATCCAACCCGTGATGCCAATGTGCAAATCCAGGTCCAGGTAGCTGAACAGTGCTGCCTGTTCGCCAGTGAAGCAGTGCACCACGGCGGCTGGCAGGTGGTCGCGGTAGTCCTTGAGGATCTCCAGCAGACGCTGGTTGGCATCGCGCTCATGGAGAAACACCGGCAGTTTCAGCTCGACGGCCAGGGCGAGGTGTTCTTCGAGGACTTTTTCCTGCTGGGGGCGAGGGGAGAAGTCCCGGTTGAAATCCAGCCCG
This sequence comes from Pseudomonas sp. GW821-FHT07B01, assembly GCF_059419065.1. NCBI lineage: Bacteria > Pseudomonadati > Pseudomonadota > Gammaproteobacteria > Pseudomonadales > Pseudomonadaceae > Pseudomonas > Pseudomonas sp. GW821-FHT07B01. Next base: position 4,621 of record NZ_JBWKRA010000042.1, read on the forward strand.
CATTCACCCACGGCGCGCACTCGGCTGTCGCCCAGCAAGCTGCGCAGGCGTTGGGCGCTGTCGCTGTTCCAGTCGCTGGCAGAGTGAGGGTGAATGCCGGCAGTGCTGAACAGTCGCTGGCCGCTTTCGTCGAGTTTTACACACAGTTGCAGGGCCTGTTCGCTGCCCTCGACGCTGGTGCCGGTGAGTACCAATTGCTGCACGCCAGCGGCGTAAGCGCGTTCGAGAACGGCCGTGTGCCTCTCGTCGAAACTGGGGTTGGTCAGGTTGACGCCAATATCAATGAGTTGCATGGTGCTATCTCCGCCTGCGGCCGGAAAGCATATCAGAGCTGTAGATTGATAAGAAAAACCAAGAACTACAATGCGTTAACGCTGTCTTTGAACGTCGCAAGCGACATTGTGGGGGGCCGATTGCCTGCCACCGTGGCGCCGTTGCACGCCTTGCCAGCGCATAAAGCGCTCTGTTTCTGACCACCAGCACGTCGTTATTCGCGAAGGTGCTGGCCAGTTTTCTTTTCGGAGAGCGGATGATCCGACCCTCGGCGTTGCTTATGTTGTGCCTGACGTTGCTGCTGCCCATGGCGGCGGTCGCACGTCTGGATGGGCCGCTGCAAGTGGCCAAGCCCGGCAAGGTCCGCGACCTCGCGCAAATTCGCTCCAGCCGCACCCTGCGCGTATTGGTCAACCAGAGCCGCAACAGTTCCGGTGAAGTGCAGGGCCAGGCCATCGGTGTCGAATACCACCGGTTGCGTGCCTTCGAGCAGTACCTCAATGGCCATGCCCGTGATGGGCAGGCCATCAACCTCAAGATCATCCCCAAGGCCAAGGACCAGTTACTCGGCGCGCTGGCCCGTGGCGAGGGCGACCTGGTGGCGCCCGGTGAATTGCTGGACGTGAAGGGCGTGCACAAGGTCAGCGCCAGCGACCCGATTGTCAGCGATGTGCCGTTGTGGCTGGTGGGCGTCAAGGGTGAACGACGGTTTACCAAGCTGGAGCAACTGTCAGGTCGCACGCTGACGCTGACCACGGGCAGTGCGGCGGCGGATGCCATCAGTCAGGTCAATCAAAAACTGGCTCTGCACAAGCGCCCCCCCGTGAAAGTCGAATGGGTTGACCCCAGCCTGGCGGTGGAAGACGTCCTGGAGATGGTGCAGGCCGGGATTTTTCACCTGACGATCGTGGAAAAACCCATTGCCCAACGCTGGTCGAAAATTCTGCCCAAGTTGCGCTTTGACAAGCAGGTGGTGATCAGCGAGCCGGGCGACGAATTCTGGTTTGTACGCCAGGATGCCTCGATGCTGCGCGCCAGCATTGATCGGTTTCTCAAGACCTATCACACGCCTTCCGACCAGGATGTGGCATTCCAGCGTATCTATCGACGCCTCTACCAGGTCCGTAACCCGTTGGCGCGGGCTGACCGCCAGCGCCTGGAAAAACTGCGCCCGGTCCTGCAAAAACATGCGCGTGAGCAAGGTATGGACTGGCTGAACCTGGCGGCGTTGGCATTCAAGGAGTCTTCCCTGGACCCAGGCGCACGCAACAGCGGCGGCCCTACCGGGCTGATGCAGATTACTCCGTCGGCGGCCCAGCGGGTGGGGGTCAACAATATCGAGACGCTCGACAATAATGTGCAAGCGGGAGCACGTTACCTGGCGATGATCCGCCGCAAGTTTTTCGCCAGCCCCAAGCTCAATGAGCGCGAGCGCATGGCTTTCGTGCTAGCGGCGTACAATATGGGGCCGGAACGAGTGCAAGGCATGCGCACCGAAGCCAAGCGCCGCGGGCTTAACCCCAATCAGTGGTTCTTCCAGGTTGAACGCATTGCCATGGAGCAGGTAGGGATGGGCGGCGTCAGCTATGTTAATAGCGTCAACAAGTATTATTTGGCGTTCGATCGGGAGCGGGAGTCCCTGGAGCCGCCCGCGGCTAAAATTGCATCGCGTAAATAATCGATTTTTTAGATGTCAATTAGGCAATATATTGGCTTTTATCATTGCTTAAACTGATTAATATAGCGGCCAACCAACCCCTACCTGGAAAAGGATTTACCCCCATGAGCCCAATGATTACCCGTGTACTGTCCACTCGCGCCGGTTATGGCCTGACTATTCTGCGAATTTTCGTCGGCATCATCTTCGCTGCCCACGGTTCGCAAAAACTCTTCGGCTGGTTCGGCGGTGGTGGCCTGGCGGGCACCGCACAATGGATGGAAAGCATCGGCCTGGCGCCGGGCACGCTGATGGCGCTGCTGTCGGGCGGTACCGAGTTCTTCGCCGGCCTGGCCCTGATCATCGGTTTGCTGGTTCGCCCTGCCGCATTGGGTCTGACCTTCCTGACAGTGGTTGCGATTTTCTCTGTACACATCCACAACGGGCTGTTCATGGCCAACAACGGTTATGAGTTCGCACTGGCGTTGCTCGGCGGTGCGCTGGCGGTGTTGCTGGAAGGTGCGGGCAAATTGTCTGTCGACCGCGCGATCACTCACTGATCGTTTAGCAAGCTGCACAAAAAGGCCCGCTGATGCGGGCCTTTTCGTTGCCCGGGATTCTTGACACTGCCCCACAGGCTTCTCTAGGATGCTGCTCATGCGCCGATTTAAACAGCTAATTGCGGGGCGCCACTGGGTCTCAATGCAGCCCGACAGAAGTACGCTTGCTCACGCAGGGCGTTCCTCGAAATACCGCTAAAGCGCTGGTTCGGTGTTGCCTCTCACCTGCCCGCAGACTTTTGAGGCAGAGACACGACACGATGAATGCATTACGCCCCCTCATACGCCTGGCCCCGATCACCGCGGACCTGACTCAACGCAATCCGAAAATCCTCCTGGGCGGTAAGCACCAGCCGACACTGCTGCGTTATCTGGACGGCTGGCCACGCCGTTCCGGTCGACCTTCGGCGTTCCTGATCCAGTTTGTTGAAGACGGCGATTCCCTGTCCCGTTTTGCCAGCGATAGTTTCGACCTTGCAGTGATCCAGGCACCGAATGCCAGCAACGCCGTTGAGGTGATCCATCAACTGACACGCATTGCCCGCCAAGGCCTGATTACCCGTCGCTGAGCGAGTGGTGATAGGCCGCCAACGTAAATGTTCGACGCCGGCGCTGGTATAGGAAAAGTACCCAGGCAATCAGGCAAAGCAGCAGCGGTATTGTGGCGACCATCAGCCATTGCAGATATCGTTCGAAACGCAGCAGCGGGGCGTATGCCTGGGTCTTGAGCGCCTGCAACTCGATGGGCAATTGCAGGCGCTCTTTGTTGAGTGCCTGCAACTGGGTAGTGGTATCCACCGCTTGAGTCATGAGGCTGGTGTGGGGTGGGTTCAACCTGCGCCATGCTTGTTCTGTCTGCTCTAGTCGTCGCTCCATCGCAGTCGCACTTTTGCGATAAGCCTGTGCGGCTTCGTCGCGCATGTGTTCTAGCCTGTGCAGTGGTTGGCGCATCACACGGGATTGAATATTTCTGAGTGCCTCGGGCGCCGCCAGATTATCCAACGTGTTCAATACAAACTGCGCGTTGCCGTTGGGCAGGGCGTTGTTGAGCGTGTCCGCGAGCAAGTCGGTGTCGGCCACGACCACCATCTGGATCTGTTCTGCTCTCTGCAGCCCGGGCGGCTGGCCCTCCAGGCCGTCGGGAAACGCTGAATAAGCGGGCCCTTCAAGGCGGGCGGCGATGACATGGCGCTGTCCTGAAGTCGCTGATTCATCTATGAGTGAGTCGAACGTGGTAGCGGAAGCAAAGCGTTCTGCGTCCACCAATGCCGATTGGCGTGAGCTCAGCAGAAGCGGGGTCAACAGCGAGCGGCTTTTGGGGGCCAAGGAGAGCGCGCCGCTGCTCGATACGATGACCGAATGCAGTCCCCAGGTGCTGATATCCGTCCTGGTCACTGCCTGCCTTGGTAGATGTAGCCTGGCCGGGTGCAGTACCGCGGGCATTCCGGTGCCGGGCGTTGCTGATGAGGCATAAAGATTATCGACCAGCAACTTGTCCGCAGGCATCTGGATGCCCCATGCGGTCAGCAGCAAATCCAGCCTGGCGTTTGTCGATACGGCGTCGGCGCCTATCTCGCTCACCGGGTCGATGAACATCATCAGCTTGCCGCCTTTGAGTACCCATTGCTCAAGGGCATATAGGGCTCGACCAGATAGAGCGTGTGGCTGTACAACCATCAGTGTGTTCATGGAGGGCGGTACTTGGGTGATGTTCGCTGCCAATTCCACCACATTGAATTGCTCGCGCATCAACTCCAGTAACCCTCCGGCCGATTTGCCCAAGGGCAGTCCCGACAGTAGGCCAACAGTGGGGCGGTCAGGGTGCATCAACTTGTAGATCAGGTGGCTGATTTCATACTCGAGTAATGATTCATGCTCAGGATTGAACGCTTGGATGCGTTGGGCGCCCTGGCCGGCACGCGTACCGATAAGGCCAAGGAATCCTTGTGTGTCATCAAGGCCAAACAAGCTGGCTTTATAGGCGTCCTCAGAGAACGGGGTGGGGTTGATAATATGTAAGTTGATCATGCCGTTGGCAGCTTTTTCGAATTCCTTGAGCAAGTCTTCCACGCGCCGGCCATAACGTTTCAATACCGGTTTTTTTTGCGGTGCATTGAGGGTGTTGAAGAAATATAAGTCCAGTTGGCTTTCAAGTGAAACGAGTAATTGCCGCGCCGATGGCGATAGGGTGTGGGTGTTTTCTTGGGAAAAGTCCCAGCGGACAGTTGGCAGTTTGGGTACCCAAACTAAATTGAATGCCAGAAACAGTAGTGATATGACAATCAATGTCATACCCGCGCGAAAAGCGGATCCCATCAGTGGCGTTCCTATGTCAGCTGTTTCTGTAGTTGAGTGTGAGGGTGGTCGCAAACAGAAAAGCCAAGATCATGCTTATGAAGTACAGGCAGTCATGCAATGTCAACTTGCCGTTATCCATCGCACTGAAGCGGGAAATCGGATCAAGGGATATCAAACTGTCGATAATCCATATGGGGGTCTGCTGTTCCAGTGCATCCAACATTGAAGATATTCCACTGGCGGCCAGCAACAAGCACAGCGTCAATAGGGAAATCATAACGCGCTGGTTCGTCAGCACACAGGCAAAGCAACCCACAGAGAGATAGCTTCCCGCCAACAACCAACTGGCGAAGAACTGTGATGCGATAACGGTATTGTCGGGGGTGCCAAGATAATTGACAGCCATCACCCAAGGGAAATTAAGCATCAAAGCGATGCCACAGACGATCCATGCCGCCATAAACTTTCCAACCACTCGCTGCGTCGGAGTGACGGGTAAGGATTTCAATGTGTCGCAAAAGCCGGTATTGGATTCGTCTGACCATAACTGCGTCGATAAAATCGGTACCAGTAGCAGATAGAGCCATGGATGCAGTTCGAAGAAGGCCTGCAAATCGCTGCTGTTTTGCTCCAGCCAGTGATGGCTGTGCAACCCCAGCGTCGCACCCACCGCGAGAAAAACCGCCACACTCAGATAAGTGCTCGGTGACGAGGCATAGCTGGCGAGTTGTCGTTTGAAAATGATGGCGAGCAGTCTCAAGTATTTACCTCATGGCTCAGATGGTGAACGACATCGTTCAAGCGACCCGGCTCCAGGTTCATTGACGTTATGTTCCAGCCACGGTGGGTGATGAGCGCGTTGATTGACGGGAAGATGGAGTGCCCGGGCATGGCCAGAACAGTCACCTTGCCGGGGGCATGCCGGTCTTCTTCGATGCCAGCGACGCCAGGTAATACGGCAAGTGCCAGCAAATCCAGCGGGGTGTCCGCCGCCAGGGTCACCGCCTGGAAATGCCGGGAACTGCGTTGCAAATCCGGCAGTGAAGCGTCGGCCACCAGGCGGCCACCGGCGATGACCAGGGCACGGGTGCAGGTATCCGCAAACTCTTGATAACGGCGGGAGGCGATGATGATCGTCATTTCCTCGGTCAGGGATTGGATGAGTGCCCTGAACTTGAGCCGCTGATCAGGACATAGTCCCTCCGTAGGCTCATCCAGCAGAAGCAGGCTTGGGGAGTGCAGGAGTGCCTGGGCCATTGCGACTCTGCGCTTCAAGCCAAGTGGAAGCACATCGATCGGGCAGTCGAGCACGGGCAGCAGTTCCAGTCGCGTGACTATCTGCTCGACTCGACTGCGCTTTTCAACACCGCTCAAACCGCGAATAGCGGCAATAAAATTGAGCATATGCCTGACGGACATCCTGTGATGATTGAGGCCGTCCTGCAGTTGATAGCCAACGACTTTTTTGGCTTGGAATGAATGGGTCTGGGTATTGAAGCCTTGGATAGTGATTTGTCCTGAAGTAGGTTTAATTGCCCCGGCAATCAAACTCAGCAGTGTTGTTTTTCCTGCACCACTCTCTCCCAGCAGGGCCACACACTCCTGGCGCTGGGCGCAGAAGGAGAGGTTGGTGATGACGCTTTTTTTGCCCAGCTGTTTTGTCAAGTTGCTTATCTCGATCATATTTTTACCGAATAAGTTTTGCAGGGCGTGTGAGAGGTGCCGGCCGTATGGGAGAGAGCTTTAAAAAGGGTACGTTCAATAAAGTGGCTTGGGAACGCGAGACGTAACTAATAAGAAGAATCCTACGTTCGGCTCGATAATTCGCTGAAACAATTGTTTTGTTTGGAAGGCTTATTAAAGCTCGGATGTTTATCTGGTGTTTATATAAGGTTTTTACTTTTGTAATGAGGCCTGATTGCCATGATGCTTCTACGTACTCTTGTTCTTGAACGTAACGACGAAGACGCGCCCGTTAACGGCGCGTTGCTTTGTGGGTTCGCTGTCACGCAAACCGGGTCCAACTTTCTCGTGTATAGCCTGGATGAAGAGACCGAACCCGGTCACTCCCGGGTCTATATCGCGGTATTACGTAAGAAGCTCGAACGCTATTTTCTGGGGGGGGTTGATTCAAAGGAGGAACTGCAATCAGCGATGCAGGTCTTCAAGCAGATCCTGATGATGGCGGCCGCGCCAGGCTCGAAGGCAAGCTCGATTGGCGACGCTGAGGTTCCCTTTCATTTTATTGACTTGAAGGGCTGCCGGCTGCCGCCTGCCAGGCCCGAGGATCATCACTCGGTGATCATCAAGAAGGCATTGGTCATGAAGGTGATCACCTTGGGTATGTCTGCGCCGGCGTTGCCTGCGATCGAAAGCAGCGCAGTGATCGTGCCGTCCATTCGCTTTTCGTCGCAAATGGTTGCGCCGCCCCGAAATCCGCGCGCACCCACGGCTGCGCCGCAGCCTATGGATGAAGACACCTTTGAAGAGCCGGCGCAGTCGCTGGCCGCGATACCGCAGTTGCAGGTCAAGACCAGTGCGCCGCCTGTCCCGGATGAACAAAATGACAGTCAGTTTGAGCCAAACAACCTGCGGCTGCAGCCACCCGAGCCCGACCACTTGGACCCGCCTGCCCACCTGGAACATACCTCTTTGCTTGAAATGGACAGCGCGCTGAGCAATCTGGCCAAGGTCGCCCAAGAGTTGACGCAAAAAAAATGCGCCGTCCTCGAGAAAGAGCAGATGCTTGAACAGTGGCAGGCGTCCCTGCAACAGCAGCAGAGCCAACTGGATGAAAAAGGCCGTGAACTTGAGCAGCGCCATACCTATTTGCAGAAGCAGGGGTTGGAGGTCAGTCAGAAAGCCGAAAAACTGACAATGATGATGTTGCAGTTGTCCGGCATGCGCCAGCGCATGCAGGGCATGCTGCTTGAGTTGGATCAAGTCCTGGAGGGCCATGGGTGAGGTTACAGGGGGCGCCGGCCTAGATACTTTCCAGGGTTCATTTATCATCAGTCCTAGCCAGCCGCTGCCTGGGCATGATGCCCTGGCGTATCGGCATCATTAGACATTGCCTGGGGATGTGAGCGTTTGAGTACCAAGCTGATTACCAAAGAGGGTCATGAAGCGCTGAAAAAAGAGCTGGATTACCTATGGCGTGAAAAACGTCCGGATACCACGCGCAAAGTGACCTGGGCAGCCTCCCTGGGAGATCGCAGTGAAAACGCCGATTACCAGTACAACAAGAAGCTGCTGCGCGAGATCGACCGACGGGTGCGTTACCTGCGCAAACGCCTGGAAGACATGCGGGTGGTGGAGTGCATGCCCGAGCAGGAGGGAAAGGTATTTTTCGGCGCATGGGTCGAAATCGAAAACGAACAGGGCGAGACCAAGCGTTTTCGCATCGTGGGTTATGACGAGATCTACGACCGTATGGATTACATCTCCATCGACTCACCCATGGCACGGGCCCTGCTGCGCAAGGAGGTGGATGACGAGGCAGTCGTACAGACCCCAGGTGGAGAGGTGTGCTGGTGGATCACCAAGATCGAATATGTAAAGCCGGCCTGATGGCACGTACCCTTGGCAGAGTACGCGCCATCGGGGGTCAGCTTTCGCGCAGAACGGTCAGCGGGCTGGCATTCAGTGCGCGGCGCGTGCCAAATACCCCGGCAGCGCCAATCAGCAAGGCACCGATTACGGGCAGCAGTAACAACCACGGGTGGGGATGCCACGCCAGGTCAAATGCATAGCGGTACAGCACCCAGGTCACCAGTTCGGTGCCCAGTGCCGCCAACAAGCCGCTGACGGCGCCCAGCAGGCCGAACTCAATGCGTCGGGCCTTGACCAGCAACTTACGCTCGGCACCCAAGGCGCGTAGCAATGCACCCTGGCGGATTCGTTCATCCAGGGTGGCCTGCAGGCCAGAGAACAACACCGCCATGCCCGCCGCGAGGACAAACAACAGCACGTATTCGACTGCCAGCGTTACTTGGGCAAGGATGCTGCGCAACTGCTCCAGCAGGGCCTCGACCTGCAGGATAGTGACCGCCGGGAAGGCCCGTGACAGGTCGACGATCTGTTGGTCATGGCCGGGAGCCAAGTAGAAGCTGGTCAGGTAGGTCGCTGGCAGATCCTTCAAAGTGCCCGGTTGGAAAATCATGAAGAAGTTGGGCTGGAAGTTATCCCAGTTGATGGTACGCAGGCTGGTGACCCGCGCTTCACGATTTTCCCCGCCGATGGTGAACAACAGATGGTCGTTGAGCTTGAGCTTCAAGCTCTCGGCCACTTTGGCTTCCACCGACACGCCAGGAACCCCGTCAGTGGGTTGCGCCGTCCACCAGGTACCTGCCGTCAGGACGTTACCCGCTGGCAAGTCGGCCGCCCAAGTCAGGCTCAGGTCACGTTGAGTGGCACGGTCGCCACTGGAGTCCTTGCTGACAATCTCCTGCACGGGTTCGCCATTGATGCTGATCAGGCGCCCTGGCACCACCGGGTAGAGCGGCGCTGCTTGTGCCTGGACGTCCAGCAGGCGGGCGCCAAAGGCGTCCTTGTCAGCTGGCAGGATATTCAGGGCGAAGTAGTTGGGCGCATCCTTGGGCAACTGGTTTTGCCAGGTGTCGAGCAATTCGCCCCGCAACAGCGCGATCAACCCCATGGACAACAGGATCAAGCCAAAGGCCAGGGATTGGCCTGCCGCCGCCAAAGGGTGACGCAACAATTGGCCCAGGCCCAGGCGCCACGGCAGGGAGGCGCGAGCCAGTAACCGCCGCAGGCTCTGTAGCAACAACAGCAGCAAGCCACCCAGGAGCAGCGCAGCGACTACACCGCCGCCGAGTAATGCGAAGGTCAATACCAGGTCCAGGCTCAGGCGCCACATGATCAGGCCCAAGGCAAACAGTGCCGCGCCGTAGACCATCCAAGTGCTTGAAGGAATAGGCAGTAAATCGCGACGCAATACCCGCAGCGGCGGTACCCGGCCCAGTGCGGCCAGCGGTGGGAGGGCGAAGCCGGCGAGGGCGACCAGACCGGTGCCGATCCCGGCAACAGCCGGCAGCAACCCGCCTGGCGGTACATCGGCGGGCAACAGGTCGTGCAGGAAATAGAACAGGCCAAATTGCGCCAGCCAGCCGAGCAGGGCGCCGGCCAGGCTCGCCAGCAAGCCCAGCACGCTCAGTTGCAGGCTGAACAGCAGCATGGCTTCACGGCGCGACAGGCCCAGGCAGCGCAACAACGCGCTGGCATCGAAACGTCGACTGGCAAAGCGGTTGGCCGACAGCGCCACGGCCACGCCAGCCAGCAGCACGGCCACCAGGCTGGCCATGTTCAGGTAACGTTCGGCCTTGCCCAGCGCGCCGCCGATTTGCTGGTTGCCATCGCGGGAGTCCTGCAGCCGCTGGTTGGCAGCCAGGCCCGGTTTGACCAGGTCGCGATAAGTTTGCAGCGCTGTGCTGCCTTGTGGCGCACGCCATAGTTCGCGGTAGCTCACACGGCTGCCTGGCTGGACGACACCGGTGGCGTCCAGGTCCGCCAGGTTGATCATGACCCTGGGCGTGAGGCTGTAGAAGTTCCCGGCCCGGTCGGGCTCGTAGGTCAGGATGCGCGCCAGGCGCAGGGTCTTCATGCCGACATCGATGCTGTCGCCGATTTTCAGGTCCAGCGCCGTCAGCAATCGTGCTTCCACCCAGGCTTCACCGGGTTTGGGACCACCGCCAGGAGTTTGCGTACCGAAGGGCTCGGTGCTGCTTTTAAGCTCGCCGCGCAAGGGGTACTGCTCGTTGACCGCCTTGATGCTGGAGAGCTGGATGCCATTATCGGTGGCAATAACGCTGGAGAACTCCACGATACGAGCGTGATCCAGGCTCAGTTCGGTCCCGGATTTGATTTGCTCGGGACGGGCCGGCGAGCTGCCTTCGAGCACCAGGTCGGCGCCGAGGAATTCGGTGGCCCGCAGCAGCATGGCGCCGTTGAGGCGTGCACCAAAGTAGCCGATGGCGGTGCTGGCAGCCACGGCCACCAGCAGGGCAAAGAACAGCACGCGCAATTCGCCGGCGCGGGCATCGCGCAGTAACTGACGCATGGCAAGGCTGAACAGACGCAACAGCGGCAAACGTGCCATCAAGGCTCCAGGGGCGCGACCATCAGGCCGGCTTCAAGGCGGATCAGGCGTCGGCAACGGTGGGCCAGGCGCTCGTCGTGGGTGACCAGTACCAGGGTCGTACCGCTCTCTTTATTCAACTCGAACAGCAGATCGCTGATGCGCTCGCCAGTATGGCTGTCGAGGTTGCCGGTGGGCTCGTCGGCAAACAGCACGTCCGGTTCGGCGGCAAACGCGCGGGCTATCGCCACGCGTTGTTGTTCGCCACCGGACAGCTGACGGGGCGAGTGGGTCAGGCGCTGGCCCAGGCCTACGCGCTCCAGCAGGTGTTTGGCTCGCTCGCGGGCGTCCTGGCGACCGTCCAGCTCCAGCGGCAGCATCACGTTTTCCAGTGCATTCAAGCTGTCGAGCAATTGGAAGGATTGGAATACGAAGCCCACATGTTCGGCACGGATGCGTGCGCGCTGGTCTTCGTCGAGGGTGCTCAGGGCTTGCCCGGCCAGGGTGACTTCGCCGCTGCTGGGCAAGTCGAGGCCGGCCAGCAGGCCCAGTAGCGTGGATTTGCCGGAACCGGAGCTGCCGACGATAGCCAGGCTATCGCCCTTGTTCAGTTCCAGGCTCAGTTCGTGCAGGATAGTCAGTTCACCTTCCGCGCTGGGAACCACTTTGCTAAGGTTTCGCGCGGTGAGAATGCTTGCGCCCATGGAGAATCCGATGCGAGTGTGGTTTTTGAGTGCTGGCCTGGCCTTGATGTGCATGGCCCAGAACGCAGCGGCGGGTACAGTCCTGATCGTTGGCGATAGTATCAGTGCCGGTTTCGGCCTGGATACCCGCAAAGGGTGGGTCGCGTTGCTGGAGCAACGGCTCAAGCAGGAGGGTTTTGACGATAAAGTGGTCAATGCTTCCATCAGTGGCGACACCAGCGCGGGAGGCCTCGCGCGGCTGCCCGCGGCGCTTGCAACGCACAAACCGGACGTTGTGGTGATCGAGTTGGGTGGCAACGATGGCTTGCGCGGCCAGCCGCCTGCGCAATTGCAACAAAATCTTGCCTCGATGATCCAGCAGTCCCGGGACAGCGGCGCCAAGGTGCTGCTGTTGGGCATGCAGATTCCGCCCAATTACGGCAAGCGCTATGTCGAAGCCTTTGCCAAGGTATTCGGTGATGTGGCACAGAAAGAAAAGGTGCCGTTTGTGCCGTTTTTCCTCGAGGGCGTGGGTGGCCATCCGGAGTTGATGCAGGCTGACGGGCTACACCCGGCAGTCGCGGCGCAAGACAAGTTGCTGGAAAATGTCTGGCCAACGCTAAAACCGCTGTTATGACGCTTTTCTACCGGCAGGCTTTCGGCTAAGGTGGCGCCCCCCCGATTTGGAGCCCTCGATGTCGCGCCCTGCCTGGTCCCTGTTTAACTACCAACTGATCGAGCCGGACGAGCAGCTGGACCTGTTCGCCTGCCAGGAAGTGCGGGTGCATTTGGTGGCGCGTCAATTGGAACTGGGCGGCTCGATCGATCGCACGCTCTGCGGCACTCTATTGCCGGCACAGCCACGCTGGTCATCGGTCAACCGCTCGATTTTCCAAGACCAGCGACTCTGCCCGTTATGCCGGGCAATTCTCGAATCGCAAAAGCGCGGCACGCCTCCGATCTGGCCGGAGCTGCGCTTCGAGCTGTAAAACAGCTTGAAGCTTGGCACTGCGAAGCCGTATACAATCAATTTTTCCCCACCCGTCGTCTTGCGAAGGATTTTCCGGATGTTGTCGCGCCTTTCCGTCGTCACCTGCTGCCTGTCTCTTGCTGCGCTTTGTGCGGCGGGTTCGGCGGCGGCCTTGCAGTTGCCCTTGCCGCCGCCCGGTGAGGACATTGTTGGCCAGGTCCAAGTGATCAAGGCCAAGTACGAAGACACCTTTGCCGACCTTGGCACCACCTACGACCTGGGCTATTCGGAAATGGTTGCGGCCAACCCGGGTGTCGATGCCTGGTTGCCGGGGGCGGGCACCGAGATTGTGCTGCCGACACGCTTTATCCTGCCGCCCGGGCCGCGGGAAGGCATTGTGATCAACCTGGCGGAATACCGGCTCTACTACTATCCAAAAGGCCAAAACGTCGTCTATACCTTCCCCCTGGGCATTGGCCGGGAAGGCTGGGGTTCGCCGATCGCCCATACCAGTATCATCGCCAAGACGCCGAACCCGACCTGGACGCCACCGGCCTCGATCAAGGCCGAACACGCCGCCAACGGTGACCCGCTGCCCAACGTGGTGCCTGCCGGCCCGGACAACCCGCTGGGGCCCTTCAAGTTCACCCTGGGCACGCCGGGTTACCTGATTCACGGCTCCAACATGAAGTTTGGTATCGGCACGCGCACCAGCCACGGTTGCTTCCGCATGTTCAATAACAACGTGTTGGAAATGGCGGGCATGGTGCCGGTAGGCACGTCAGTGCGCATCATCAATGACGCGTACAAGTTCGGCAGCAGTGGTGGCAAGGTTTACCTTGAGGCTCACACGCCGTTGAACGATGACGGTACGCCATCGGTGGTCGACAAGCACACCGCGGTCATCAATGCGTTGCTCAAGCGCGAAGACCTGTCCAATAACCTGCGGGTCAACTGGGACCAGGTGCGTGATGTGGTCGCCGCCGAGGATGGCTTGCCGACCGAAATTGGTGTGCCGGGCGGCGCACCTGTAGCGTCCAGCACCCCGCTCGATCTTCAATAATAAGCCTGAGCGAACATTCCAGTGGGAGCGGGCTTGCTCGCGAAGACGTCGGCCCAGCAAACATTGATGTTGACTGATCCATCGCTTTCGCGAGCAAGCCCGCTCCCACATGCCAAATCAAAGGCAAAAAAAAGCCGACCCATAAATGGATCGGCTTGATAACAACCCCGAAGGATTATTACTTGCGGCTTGCTTTTTCAAGCATGCGCAGAGCGCGCTCGTTAGCTTCGTCAGCAGTCTGTTGTGCTTTTTGAGCAGCAGCCAGAGCTTCATCAGCTTTACGGTAGGCTTCGTCTGCACGGGCCTGGGAGCGAGCTGCTGCGTCTTCAGTTGCAGTCAGACGAGCTTCGGTTTCTTTGGAGACGCTGCTGCAACCGGTAGCCAGAACTGCGGCCAGAGCCAGAGCAGAGAATTTCAGAACGTTGTTCATCGTGTTCCCCTTCAAGGACTTTCAATTTAATGGCTACTTTCTCAGAGTGAGCTAATAGCCGGCGTACATACTACCCATTACTTGTAGTAAGTAAACTGACGTTGCGCAAGAAGCAAAAAAAATTCTTGTGCCGAATCTATTTTGGCTAATGTTTTGGCGGTCTGTATGAAAACTGTCCAGATTTTTGTACCTCGACGAACATTGGATCCAGGCTGAAAGGGCCGGCCCGCATGTGTTAAGCCTTGTAAACAGATGAAATTTTATATAACGAAGCGGGGCACTTTGGTTGCGCTTGGCTTTACTGCCGCAGGCATCTTTCGCGCATCTAGAGGTGACTTTAAGTGCGCCAGTTCGTCTCAAGGTTCAACTGCCGGCAATGTTCAGGCTATCGGTCACCGGTTGATCGAGGCCCTTTCTATATCCACCAGCGGCAGGGGATGACGAGTGCGCCTTGAGCAATTTCAGGATTGGTGCCTACTATTCCCTATGTGCTGGTTGTGAGCGCTCACGGTTTTCTCGCTGTCGAAACCGGCACGGGGTGGCGTAGATGTTCCTTCGCCGGAAAAACATCGGTAAGGTAGGGTCGTTAATTCAGACCCGCGAGGAGTAGTGATGAGCGAGGCGTTGTCCATCCACCATGACCAGGCTGGTCATCAGTTCGAGACCAATGTGGACGGTCATCGTGCCTACCTGACCTACATGGACCTCGGGAAGCAGACCCTGGATATCTATCGCACCTTCGTGCCCAACGCACTGCGGGGACGAGGCATTGCGGCTGCGCTGACCGAGGAAGCCTTGAAGTTTGCCGAAGAGGCTGGCTACACGGTGATCCCTTCATGCTCCTATGTCGAACGCTATATGGAGCGCCACCAGCGCCATGCTGCGAAGCTGTAACTGACCAGTTGCCAATAAAAACGCCGGGCTTGGCCCGGCGTTTTTGTGTGCGCTAAACAGGTATTGGCTCAGGTGCGTTTGCGCTGTGGCAACACGTCCTTGAGTTTGGCATGCATGCTGCGCAGGGTGGTTTCAGTGGCCGACCAGTCGATGCAGGCATCGGTGATCGACACGCCGTATTGCAAATCGGCCAAGTCTTTTGGAATCGCCTGGCAACCCCAGTTCAAATGGCTTTCGACCATCAAGCCGATGATCGACTGGTTGCCCTCCAGGATCTGGTTGGCGACGTTCTCCATCACCAACGGCTGCAACGCCGGGTCTTTGTTGGAGTTGGCGTGGCTGCAGTCAACCATGATGTTTGGCTTGATCTTGGCCTTGTTCAGTGCCTGTTCGCACAACGCGACGCTGACCGAATCATAGTTGGGCTTGCCATTGCCGCCACGCAGCACCACGTGACCGTAGGCGTTGCCCTTGGTCGTCACGATGGACACGCCGCCTTCCTGGTTGATACCCAGGAAACGGTGAGGGCTGGAGACCGATTGCAGCGCATTGATCGCCACGGTCAGGCCGCCGTCGGTGCCGTTCTTGAAGCCTACGGCAGAAGACAGGCCGGACGCCATTTCGCGGTGGGTCTGGGATTCGGTGGTGCGTGCGCCGATGGCCGACCAGCTGATCAGGTCCTGCAGGTATTGCGGGGAGATCGGGTCGAGGGCTTCGGTTGCGGTGGGCAGGCCCATTTCAGCCAGGTCCAGCAGCAGCTTGCGACCGATGTGCAAGCCATCCTGGATCTTGAAGGAGTCGTCCAGGTACGGGTCGTTGATCAAGCCTTTCCAGCCGACGGTGGTACGCGGTTTCTCGAAATACACGCGCATGACCAGGTACAAGGTGTCTGACACCTCTGCCGCCAGCACCTTGAGGCGCTCGGCATATTCGTGGGCGGCCTTGAGGTCGTGGATAGAGCAGGGCCCGATCACCACGAACAGGCGGTGGTCGGTGCCGTCGAGAATGTCACGGATGACTTCGCGGCCCTTGGTGACGGTCTGCAGGGCAGCGTCGCTCAGGGGGATTTCGCGCTTGAGCTGATCGGGGGTGATCAGGGTCTCGTTGGATTCAACGTTAAGGTCATTGATCGGTAAATCAGCCATCGTGTTACTCGCCAGGGTCACGGGTGCCGGCCGCCAGCTATCCCCGTGCGGCGGGCACAGCATGATTTGAATGCAGGGGGGAGGAACCTTAGCGCGTAACACGGGCCCGCGACAATGGGCAAAGCCCGGTTTAATCCAGCGCTGGCTGCACAACCGCCTCATGGGAGAACTCACCGGCATGGCGCGATACCCAGTCACGGGCCATGGCTTCAAGTTGTGCAGGCGTTGGCTCGGCATCTTCGTGCAGGCGGCAGTAACGCTCGATCTGGCACACTTGCTCGCCCATCCGCGCACCGAACAAGGCGTGTTCATCGGTGAAGCAAATACCGATGCGATAGCCCTGTTCGATTTTGCGGCACCAGGCGACATAGCCCGGATAACGGGCGCTGGACCCTAGGGAAGGGATACGCAGGTCAACCGCCGTGCCGGCGCGCCAGGCACGCGGCCAATTGCAGGCGACGCCGCCGCGGCCGATAGTGTGCAGGCGTTGGCGGGGCAGGGCGGGAGAGGGACGTTGGATCAACTCGACAGCGACATCATCAGGGTGAGGTAAAAAACGACCCATGTACACGGACTCCGAGCGCCGTCCAGTTGACGGCAATGGCAGCAGTATAGTGAAGGAACTGGAATTGACCGACCTGGATATTGACCAGCAATTGCTGGGATTGCCAGGTATTTCGCTGGTAGTGTTCACCAGTGTCGGTTGTGCCAGTTGCCGCTGGGTACGCCAGCAGTTGCCCGGCTGGCACTTGCCGGTGGACCGCGTGTGCTGGGTGGATGCCGGGCACAACGGCGGTGCGGTGGAACGCTACCGGATCTTTCATTTGCCGGCGTTGTTCCTGGTGTGCGAGGGTCAATTTCTTGGGCAATTACAGACACGTCTTACAGCATCCGACCTCGCCGAATGCGTAAACCAGGCGCTCAATCGAATACCAGAGGATTTGCCATGACAGCAGTTGCAGCCCCGTCGCCACGCATTGGCATTATCGGTACCGGTGCCATTGGTGGTTACTACGGACTGATGCTGGCGCGTGCCGGCTTCGATGTGCATTTCCTGTTGCGCAGCGAATATGCCGCGGTGAGCAGGCATGGCCTGCACGTCAACAGTACGGTGCATGGGCAACTGCACCTGTATCCGGTGCAGGCCTATGCCAGCGCCGCCGACATGCCGCCGTGCGACTGGCTACTGGTGGGCACCAAGTCCACCGGCAATGTGGGCCTGGCGCCCACCATCGCCCAGGTGGCGACGCCGGACGCCAAAGTGGTGCTCTTGCAAAACGGCCTCGATGTCGAAGACAGCCTGCGTGAACACCTGCCGCCGTCGCTGCATCTGTTGGGCGGCCTGTGCTACATCGGTGTGCACCGCTCGGCCCCCGGCGTGGTCGAGCATCAGGCGCTGGGCCGGGTCAACCTGGGCTATCACAGTGGCACGGCGGCCAACGATGAGGCGCGGCAACAGGCGATTGTCGAAGCCGGCGCCGGGCTGTTTCATCAAGCTGGCATCGAGTCCCAGGCCATGGCCAATGTGCATCTGGCGCGTTGGCACAAGCTGGTCTGGAACGTGCCGTTCAACGGCCTCTCTGTGTTGCTGGGCACGGGCACCACGGCCATGATGGCCGATGAGTCCAGTCGCGAGTTGATCCAGGCGCTGATGGCCGAGGTGGTGCAGGGCGCTCATGCCTGCGGGCATGAAATTCCTGCCGGTTACGCTGGGCAAATGTTCGCCATGACAGAAACCATGGACGACTACCTGCCCAGCATGTACCACGACCATCTGCACAAGCGGCCGCTGGAGCTGGCGGCCATCTACGCCCGCCCCTTGGCCGCTGCCAAAGCGGCCGGTTGCGAACTGCCACGCATGCAGGCGCTCTATCAGGCCTTGAGTTTTATTGATCGGCACAACCGCTGATTGGGGGGAACCACCATGGTGAAGGGATTGGCTGACAAACTGGTGCTGGCGATTTCCTCACGAGCGCTGTTCGACCTGAGTGACAGCCACAAGGTTTATCTGGCTGAAGGGGTCGAGGCTTACCGCAAATACCAGATCGAGCACGAGGAAGAAACCCTCGAGCCTGGCGATGCCTTCCCGCTGGTCAAGAAGCTGCTGAGCCTGAATGCCAGCCTGGGGCGTGCGCGGGTCGAGGTGGTGTTGGTGTCGCGCAACAGTGCCGATACCGGGCTGCGGGTGTTCAACTCGATCCAGCATTACGGCCTGGATATTTCCCGCGCCGCTTTCGTAGGCGGGCGTAGTCCCTATCCCTATTTGGCCGCCTTCGGTTGTCATCTGTTTCTCTCCACCCATGCTGAAGATGTGCGCAGCGCCCTCGATGCCGGGTTTGCGGCCGCGACGATTTTGTCCGGCGGCCCGCGCCGCGCTTCCAGCGAAGAGCTGCGCATCGCATTCGATGGCGATGCCGTGCTGTTCTCCGATGAGTCCGAACGTGTCTACCAGGCCGGTGGGCTGGCAGCCTTCCAGGCCAGCGAGCGAGAGTCGGCGCGCCAGCCTTTGCACGGCGGTCCGTTCAAGGGCTTCCTGGCGGCACTGAACCTGTTGCAACGCGAGTTTGCCGATGAGGCCTGCCCGATCCGCACCGCGTTGGTCACCGCACGTTCGGCACCGTCCCATGAACGTGTGATCCGCACGTTGCGCGAGTGGGATATCCGGCTGGACGAGTCGCTGTTCCTAGGTGGCCTGGAAAAATCCGCGTTTCTGGAAGCCTTTGCCGCCGATGTGTTTTTCGATGACCAGGCCGGCCATTGCGAGAAAGCCAGGGAGGTAGTGGCCACCGGGCACGTGCCCCATGGCATCAGCAATGAGTTGAGAATCCAGACCGAGAGCTAGCTGCTAAGCTCATTCAATTCCCGCCATCCTGGCAATCCAGGAGGTTTTATGATTCGCTCGATGCTGTTTGCCACGGACCTCGGTCTGTATGCACCCTATGTGATGCAACATGCAGTGGCGCTGGCGCGAACGTTCAAGGCTGACCTGTATGTGATCCACGTGGTCGAGCCCATTGGCTTGTTCGCCGAATCGGTGTTGCAGAGCTACCTTGATGAAACCGCCTTGAGCGAATGGCAGAGCAAGGGGCTGAGCACGGTGATGGCGACGATTGAACAGCGCGTGCTGGACAGCTTTCGCGAGGAGTGGGAGGAAGGGGAGCAGGACCTGCAATGGATTCGCTCGGTCAAGGTTATCCAGGGGGACCCTTGCGAGGTGATTCTCGACCAGTTGCGAAAACTGTCCGTCGACTTGCTGGTCGTAGGCAGTCATAGCCAGGCGACCGGCGTGGCCGTCCCCCTTGGGCGTACCGCCGCACGGGTGTTGCAGTTGTCCCCGGTGCCGGTTTACCTGGTGCCGTCGCTGCAGCGTCGGCGCAGTGACGATAGTTGATCGGTAAAAACGATAAAAAGTTCTAGATTTATCCGTCAAACCTTTAATATAGTTATATACCGTCGCTGATACCCGTGGCGTCTATCTGCTTTGAGGGATTCATATGAAGCTTCAACAACTGCGCTACATCTGGGAAGTGGCGCACCACGACCTCAACGTTTCCGCTACCGCTCAAAGCCTCTATACCTCGCAGCCTGGTATCAGCAAGCAGATCCGCCTGCTCGAAGACGAGTTGGGCGTCGAAGTCTTCGCACGCAGCGGCAAACACTTGACCCGCGTCACTCCAGCTGGCGAGCGCATCATCACCACCGCCGGCGAGATCCTGCGTAAAGTCGAAAGCATCAAGCAGATCGCCCAGGAGTTCTCCAACGAGAAGAAAGGCACCTTGTCGATCGCCACCACTCACACCCAGGCGCGCTATGCATTGCCGCCGGTGATCCGTGATTTCATCAAGCAATACCCAGACGTAGCGCTGCACATGCACCAGGGTTCGCCGATGCAGATTGCCGAAATGGCCGCTGACGGCACCGTCGATTTTGCCATCGCCACCGAGGCCCTGGAATTGTTCGGCGACCTGGTAATGATGCCCTGCTACCGTTGGAACCGCTGCGTGGTTGTGCCCCAGGGGCACCCTTTGGCCAAGCTGCCGAAGCTGACCCTGGAAGCCTTGGCTGAATACCCGATCGTGACCTACGTGTTCGGCTTTACCGGCCGTTCCAAGCTCGACGAAGCGTTCAGCCATCGCGGCCTCACGCCCAAGGTGGTGTTCACCGCTGCCGATGCCGACGTGATCAAGACCTATGTTCGCCTGGGCCTGGGCGTCGGAATCGTCGCCAAGATGGCGGTCGACACCAACCTGGACAAAGACCTGGTGGTGCTGGATGCCAGCGAACTGTTCGAGTCCAGCGTGACCAAGATCGGTTTCCGCCGCGGTACCTTCCTGCGCGGCTTCATGTGCGACTTCATCGAGAAGTTCGCACCGCACCTGACCCGCGAAGTAATGGCCAAGGCGATCCAGTGCCACAACAAGCAAGAGCTGGAAGAGTTGTTCGACGGCGTTGAATTGCCCGTCCACTGACCGCGATGACCCTGTAGGAGCGAGCTTGCTCGCGAAGATCGCCAACGTTAACGCGGGGCGCCAGGTAGAATGCAGCGCCCTTGCGTTCCTTCGCGAGCAAGCTCGCTCCTACAGAGGGCTGCAGGTTATCTGGCCTCGGTAACCGTATAGTGCTGCCGAGCGCCGGCCACTAGAATCTCTACCTCTTCATCGATACGCTTGCCCAGCAGGCCTTTGCCCAGGGGCGAGCGTGGCGTGATGACCGTCACCGGTTGCCCCACCACATCCACTTTCAAACCCGCCGCATCCGGCGCCAGGAACAGCCATTGCTGGCGACCGTCCTCGTCTTCCAGGCCCACCAGCGTGCCTATCTCTATCCCGCGTCGATCATCGTATGCACGTAGCTGCAGTTGCTGGCACAGCACCAGCGATTGCTTGATCTCCTCCACTCGTCGGGCCTGCCCGGTGGCCAGGTACGAAGCCTCCAGGCCGAGGGTGTCGTATTTGTTTTCGGCAATGTTTTCTTCGTGGGTCGCGGTTTCGTAGGCGGTCTGCGCGGCGCGTTGGACGACGTCGATGTCGACGGTGAGCTTTTCCAGGATCAGCTGGAGCACGGCGTGTTTATTCATGGCGGTATCTGGCATCAATCGCAGAATTGCAGGACATTGGCCCGCGTCTTTTCATTGGGGGCGTTCTGGTCTTGTTGCAGCCAGAACTGGCATTTGGGGTTGGACAGGTTACGCGCGTTGCTTCGGGCCTGGTCCAGGGCCTGTTGTTGTTCCTGTTTTTGCAGGTTCTGTTGGTACTGTTCGAACAGACGGTTCGGTGGCTGCGGCTCAACCATGGCCGGTTTGCCCAATTGCTGAACCGCCTGTGCCACCGGCGCCAGGCTCTGGGGGAACAGGTAGCGAGACGCCAGCCAGGCGGTCAGCGCAATGGCGATAAACCCTAGCCACACGCCGGCGGCAATCGCGATGCAGAGCTTGAACAGCGATAACGGACGGTCAGACATAAGGGCCTCCTGGCAGGCATTGACGGCATGATGGTGATTGTCGCACAGCCTCCGTGCAGAATAATCGCGATCAAGCCTTCTGCATCCACGCATTTATGCGGACAATCGAACCTTTGATTGATGGAGCCCGGAATGAAAGCCCGCTGGGATATTTTTTGCAGTGTCGTCGACAACTACGGCGACATCGGCGTGACCTGGCGCCTGGCCCGGCAGTTGGTGGTGGAGCATGGCTGTGACGTGCGCTTGTGGGTCGATGACCTGCGCGCCTTCGAACGCATGTGCCCGGACATTGATGTGCAGGTGGGCCAGCAATGGCAAGAGGGCGTCGAAGTGCGTCACTGGCCGGCCGAGTGGGCGGGCGCGCACCCGGCCGATGTGGTGATTGCTGCGTTCGCCTGCCAGCTACCGCCTGAGTACATGGACCGCATGGCCGAGTGTGAACGTGCGCCGTTGTGGATGAACCTGGATTACCTCAGCGCTGAAGACTGGGTGGTGGGCTGTCATCGCTTGCCTTCGGTGAAGTACAAAGGCGTGCAGAAATACTTTTTCTTCCCCGGATTTCGCCCTGGCACCGGCGGCCTGTTGCGTGAAGCCGGCTTGTTGGAGCGACGCCGGGCGTTTCAGCAGGACGCCGCCGCGCAGCAACAGTTCCTGCAAAGCCTGGGCGTTGCTCCGACGGCCGGCGCGCGTTTGATGTCGCTGTTTGCCTATGAGAATGATGGCTTGGCTGGCTGGCTGGACGTGCTGGCAGCCGATGGGCGTGGAACGCACTTGCTGGTGCCGGAAGGGCGCATTCTGGGGGATGTGCAGCGCTGGCTGGGGGTGAGCAGTTTGTCGGCGGGAGACATTCAGGTGCGCGGCGCGCTGACCGTTCAGGTGATTGCATTCGTGCGTCAGGAGCAATATGACCGATTGCTATGGTGCTGCGAATTCAACGCCGTACGTGGCGAAGACTCGTTCGTGCGTGCCCAGTGGGCGGGGAGGCCAATGCTATGGCACATCTACCGCCAGGACGAAGACATCCACCTGGACAAGCTCGATGCCTTCCTGGAACTGTACACTGCCGCACTTTCACCGGCCGCCAAGGCTGCCGTCGTCACGCTCTGGCAAGCCTGGAACGCTGATGGCGATATGGCACAGTCCTGGAAAATGCTGCTGGAACACTGGCCCGAGGTCACCCAGCACGCTGAGAAGTGGTGTCTGGAACAAGGCTTGCAGGCCGATCTTGCGACGGCGCTGGTACAGTTTTATGAAAGTTGGATATGATACGCCACCTTGATTTTTGTCAATCCCATCCAAATTTCGGATATACGCAATGAAAACTGGTAAAGAACTGAAACCCGGTACAGTGATCCGTCTCGAAAACGACCCTTGGCTGGTTCAGAAAGCTGAGTTCACCAAGTCTGGTCGTAACAGCGCAATCATGAAGACCAAGCTGAAGAACCTGCTGACCGGTTATAAGACCGAGATCGTCTACAGCGCCGATGACAAACTGGACGACGTAATCCTCGACCGCAAAGAAGCGACCCTGTCCTTCATCAGCGGCGACACCTACACGTTCATGGACACCACCGACTACACCATGTACGAGCTGAACGCTGAAGATATCGAAGCCGTTCTGCCGTTCATCGAAGAAGGCATGGAAGACGTCTGCGAAGCTATCTTCTTCGAAGATCGCCTGGTTTCCGTAGAGCTGCCGACCACCATCGTGCGTCAGGTTGACTACACCGAAGGTTCGGCTCGCGGTGACACTTCCGGCAAGGTGATGAAGCCTGCCAAACTGAAGAACGGTACCGAGCTGAGCGTTGCAGACTTCATCGAAATCGGCGACATGATCGAGATCGACACCCGTGAAGGTGGTTCGTACAAAGGTCGCGCCAAGAAGTAATTCTGGCCCCGGCGATACGAAAAAAGCCCGACTTTGAGTCGGGCTTTTTCATGGGCGTCTGTTTTTCAGACCGTTACATGCAAGCGCACATCAACGTTGCCACGGGTGGCGTTGGAGTACGGGCAGACTTGGTGCGCGGCGTCGACCAGGCTTTGCGCGTCATCCTGGGCAAGGCCCGGCAGGCTGACATGCAGGTCGATATCCAGGCCGAAGCCGCCCGGGATCTGGCCGATGCCAACGTGGGCGGTGATCGAAGCGTCATCCGGGATTTTGCGTTTGGTCTGGCTGGCAACGAATTTCAGTGCGCCGATAAAGCAGGCGGAGTAGCCGGCAGCAAACAATTGCTCGGGGTTAGTGGCCTGGCCACCGGCGCCACCCAACTCCTTGGGAGTCGACAGTTTGACGTCGAGGATATTGTCGCTGGAAACGGCGCGACCATCACGACCGCCAGTGGCGGTGGCTACTGCGGTATAGAGCGTTTGCATGGGGCGTTCCTCTGTATGTTTAGCGCTAAACATTTGCGCGCTAAGTAGTTGGTGAGGCGAATGTATAGCGCTAATGTTTAGTGCGCAAGTTAATTTTTCAGTTTTTTGGCTGATTGAAAAATTTGAGGGCACCGCAGAGCAAAAAGTGGGAGCTGGCTTGCCCGCGATTGCGGTGTGTCAGTCAATGCATTGTTGACTGATGTACCGCCATCGCAGCATAGGTATCTACATAACTCTGTTAGCTCAACGGTAACCACGATGCGAAGCGAGCCGCTCTTGGTCTTGATCTGCTTTGATCTTAGGCGCCCCGTTAAACCACGCTGGCGGATTACGGGCACACCGAGCCTGGGCGAGGTGCCGAGTGGTGGGGCAAGAGCGTTTTGCTTACTTTTGTCTGGGCCGGCATTCCGGCTTTTCAAAAGTGAG
>NZ_JBWKRA010000043.1:0-21972 GCF_059419065.1 Pseudomonas sp. GW821-FHT07B01
GACACCATCGACAAGGTTGATGTGGTTCTGACCGCCACCAACACCGTTGGCGAAGGCGGCAACATCGTTTACACCGCTAGCCTTGTGGATAAAAACGGTGCGCCGGTGACTAACATCACCAATCCGCTGACCGTCACCCTCGATAACGGCAAGACCATCACCATTGGTGTGAATCAGTCGAGCGGCTCCATAACTACCATCGCGCCGGATGATGTGTACAAAGGCGACCAAACTGTCACTACCGCCATCAAAAGCGTGACCGGCGGCGAGCATTTCGAAAACCTGGTGCCTGGCACGACGGCAGTGAACACTACTGTCACCGATAACCCTGGCACCGATAACACGACCACCGTAACGCTGACGGCTCCGGCCGAGGCAAACGAGGGTGGGCAGATTACGTACACCGCCACGCTTTCCAATAAAGCGGGCACTGACGTCACGCTGAAGTTGGATAACGGTTCAAGCATCACCATCAAAGCCGGAGAAACCGTTGGCACCGTAACCGTGCCTGCGCCTACCGATGACGTGTTCATAGATAAGAGCACGCAGACCGTCAAGATCACCGACGCCTCCGGCGGCAACTTCGAAAAACTGGAAGTTGCAGGCAATGGCGCAACGACCACGATCAACGACACCATCGACAAGGTGGATGTAGTTCTAACTGCTACCACTACCGTCGGCGAAGGCGGCAATATCGTTTACACCGCCAGCCTTGTGGATAAAAACGGCGCGCTGGTGACTAACATCCCCAATCCGCTGACCGTCACCCTCGATAACGGCAAAACCATCACCATCGGTGTGAATCAGTCGAGCGGTAGCGTTTCGGTTCTTGCTCCTGATGACGTGTACAAGGGCGACCAAACTGTCACCACCGCTATCAAGGGTGTGACCGGTGGCGAGCATTTCGAGAACTTGGTGCCTGGTACTACCGCGGTGAACACCACCGTTACGGACACACCGGATACCGATAACACCACCACCGTTACGCTGACTGCGCCAAGTGCCGTTAATGAAGGTGGTCAGATCACGTACACCGCGACCTTGAGCAACAAGGCCGGTACCGACGTCACCTTGAAGCTGGATAACGGCTCGTCGATCACCATCAAGGCTGGCGACACCGTTGGCACCGTGACTGTGCCCGCGCCTACTGATGACGTGTTCATCGACAAGAGCACTCAGACCGTCAAGATCACTGACGCTTCCGGCGGCAACTTCGAAAAATTAGAAGTTGCAGGCAACGGCGCAACCACCACGATAAACGACACCATCGACAAGGTTGATGTGGTTCTGACCGCCACCAACACCGTTGGCGAAGGCGGCAACATCGTTTACACCGCCAGCCTTGTGGATAAAAACGGTGCGCCGGTGACTAACATCACCACCCCGTTGACCGTGACCCTGGATAACGGCAAAACCATCACCATCGGTGTAAATCAATCGAGCGGTAGCGTTTCGGTTCTTGCTCCAGATGACGTGTACAAGGGCGACCAAACTGTCACCACCGCTATCAAAGGCGTAACCGGTGGCGAGCACTTTGAAAATCTAGTGCCGGGTACTACGGCGGTGAATACCACCGTCACGGACACACCAGGTACCGACAACACCACTACTGTGACGCTGACAGCGCCTAACGCTGTTAACGAAGGTGGGCAGATTACGTACACCGCCACGCTCTCCAACAAAGCTGGCACTGATGTAACGCTGAAGTTGGATAACGGTTCGTCGATCACGATCAAGGCTGGCGAAACTGTTGGCACTGTAACCGTGCCCGCCCCGACCGATGACGTGTTCATCGATAAGAGCACTCAGACCGTCAAGATCACTGACGCTTCCGGCGGCAACTTCGAAAAATTAGAAGTTGCAGGCAATGGCGCAACGACCACGATCAACGACACCATCGACAAGGTGGATGTAGTTCTAACTGCTACCACTACCGTCGGCGAAGGCGGCAATATCGTTTACACCGCCAGCCTTGTGGATAAAAACGGCACACCGGTGACCAACATCACCAATCCGCTGACCGTCACCCTCGATAACGGCAAGACCATCACCATCGGTGTGAATCAGTCGAGTGGCTCTATCACCACCATCGCGCCGGATGATGTGTACAAAGGCGACCAGACCGTCACTACTGCTATCAAAGGCGTGACCGGCGGCGAGCACTTTGAAAATCTGGTTCCAGGTACTACCCCGGTTAACACCACCGTTACGGACACACCGGGTACCGATAACACCACCACGGTTACGCTGACTGCGCCAAGTGCCGTTAACGAAGGTGGCCAGATCACGTATACCGCAACCTTGAGCAACAAGGCCGGTACTGACGTCACCTTGAAGCTGGATAACGGCTCGTCGATCACGATCAAGGCTGGCGAAACCGTTGGCACCGTAACCGTGCCTGCGCCTACCGATGACGTGTTCATAGATAAGAGCACGCAAACCGTCCAGATCACCGAGACCACTGGTGGCAACTTCGAAAAACTGGAAGTTGCAGGCAGCGGCGCAACGACCACGATCAACGACACCATCGATAAGGTCGATGTGGTCCTGACGGCCACCACCACCGTTGGTGAAGGCGGCAACATCGTCTACACCGCCAGCCTTGTGGATAAAAACGGCACACCGGTGACCAACATCACCAATCCGCTGACCGTCACCCTCGATAACGGCAAGACCATCACCATCGGTGTGAATCAGTCGAGTGGCTCTATCACCACCATCGCGCCGGATGATGTGTACAAAGGCGACCAGACCGTCACTACTGCTATCAAAGGCGTGACCGGCGGCGAGCACTTTGAAAATCTGGTTCCAGGTACTACCCCGGTTAACACCACCGTTACGGACACACCGGGTACCGATAACACCACCACGGTTACGCTGACTGCGCCAAGTGCCGTTAACGAAGGCGGCCAGATCACCTACACCGCGACCTTGAGTAATAAGGCCGGCACCGACGTCACGCTGAAACTCGACAATGGTTCAAGCATCACCATTAAGGCTGGCGACACTGTTGGCACTGTGACCGTGCCCGCTCCTAGCGATGACGTGTTCATCGACAAGAGCAGCCAGACCGTCAAGATTACTGACGCTTCCGGCGGCAACTTCGAAAAACTCGAAGTCGCAGGTAACGGCGCAACCACCACGATCAACGACACCATCGACAAGGTGGATGTAGTTCTAACTGCTACAACTACCGTCGGCGAAGGCGGCAATATCGTTT
The DNA here is from genome assembly GCF_059419065.1 of Pseudomonas sp. GW821-FHT07B01. Lineage (NCBI taxonomy): Bacteria > Pseudomonadati > Pseudomonadota > Gammaproteobacteria > Pseudomonadales > Pseudomonadaceae > Pseudomonas > Pseudomonas sp. GW821-FHT07B01. The sequence continues at coordinate 3,221 of NZ_JBWKRA010000043.1, forward strand.
ACACCGCCAGTCTTGTGGATAAAAACGGCGCACCGGTGACCAACATCACCAGCCCGTTGACCGTTACCTTGGACAACGGCAAGACCATCACCATTGGTGTGAATCAGTCGAGTGGCTCTATTACAACCATCGCGCCGGATGATGTGTACAAAGGCGATCAAACTGTCACTACCGCCATCAAAGGCGTGACCGGCGGCGAGCACTTTGAAAATCTGGTTCCAGGTACTACCCCAGTTAACACGACCGTTACCGATACACCGGGTACCGACAACACCACGACTGTCACCTTGACTGCGCCAAGTGCTGTTAACGAAGGTGGCCAGATCACGTACACCGCCACGCTGTCCAACAAAGCGGGCACTGACGTCACCCTGAAGCTGGATAACGGTTCGTCGATCACGATCAAGGCTGGCGACACTGTTGGCACCGTAACCGTGCCTGCCCCTACCGATGACGTGTTTATCGATAAGAGCACCCATACCGTCAAGATCACCGACGCCTCCGGCGGCAACTTCGAAAAACTGGAAGTTGCAGGCAGCGGCGCAACCACCACGATCAACGACACCATCGACAAGGTGGATGTAGTTCTGACCGCCACCACTACCGTGGGTGAAGGCGGCAACATCGTCTACACGGCCAGCCTTGTGGATAAAAATGGCGCACCGGTGACCAACATCACCAATCCGCTGACCGTGATCCTGGATAACGGCAAAACCATCACCATCGGCGTAAACCAATCGAGCGGTAGCGTTTCGGTTGTTGCTCCTGATGACGTGTACAAGGGCGACCAGACCGTCACCACTGCTATCAAAGGCGTGACCGGCGGCGAGCATTTCGAGAATCTGGTCCCTGGCACTACCGCGGTGAACACCACCGTTACGGACACTCCGGGTACCGACAACACCACTACTGTGACGCTGACAGCACCTAACGCTGTTAACGAAGGTGGACAGATTACGTACACCGCCACGCTGTCCAACAAGGCGGGGACCGACGTCACGCTGAAACTCGACAACGGTTCAAGCATCACCATCAAGGCTGGCGAAACTGTTGGTACCGTAACCGTGCCTGCGCCGACCGATGACGTGTTTATCGATAAGAGCACGCAGACCGTCAAAATCACTGACGCTTCCGGCGGCAACTTCGAAAAACTGGAAGTTGCAGGCAACGGCGCCACCACCACGATCAACGACACCATCGACAAAGTCGATGTGGTCCTGACCGCCACCACCACCGTTGGCGAAGGCGGCAACATCGTTTACACCGCCAGCCTTGTGGATAAGAACGGCGCGCCGGTGACCAACATCACCAATCCGCTCACCGTAACCTTGGACAACGGTAAAACCATCACCATCGGCGTAAACCAATCGAGCGGTAGCGTTTCGGTTATTGCTCCTGATGACGTGTATAAGGGCGATCAAACCGTCACCACTGCTATCAAAGGCGTCACTGGTGGCGAGCACTTTGAAAACCTGGTGCCGGGTACTACAGCGGTGAACACCACCGTTACGGACACACCGGGTACCGATAACACCACCACGGTGACGCTGACCGCTCCATCCGAAGCAAACGAAGGTGGTCAGATCACCTATACCGCGACCTTGAGCAACAAGGCCGGTACCGACGTCACCCTGAAGCTCGATAACGGTTCGTCGATCACGATCAAGGCTGGCGACACTGTTGGCACCGTAACCGTGCCCGCGCCGACCGATGACGTGTTCATCGATAAGAGCACTCAGACCGTCAAGATTACTGACGCTTCCGGCGGCAACTTCGAAAAACTCGAAGTCGCAGGCAACGGCGCAACTACCACGATCAACGACACCATCGACAAAGTCGATGTGGTCCTGACCGCCACCACCACCGTTGGCGAAGGCGGCAACATCGTCTACACCGCCAGCCTTGTGGATAAAAACGGCGCAGCGGTGACCAACATCACCAATCCGCTGACCGTCACCTTGGACAATGGCAAAACGATCACCATCGGTGTGAATCAGTCGAGCGGTTCCATCACCACCGTAGCGCCAAACGACGTCTACAAAGGCGACCAAACCGTCACCACCGCCATCAAAGGCGTGACCGGTGGCGAGCATTTCGAGAACCTCGTGCCGGGCACGACGGCGGTGAACACCACCGTCACCGACACACCAGGCTCCACCGACCTGACCACCGTCACCTTGACTGCCCCGACCGCGGTCAACGAAGGCGGCCAGATCACCTACACCGCCACCTTGAGCAACAAGGCCGGCAGCGACATGCGGGTCCAGCTCGACAACGGTTCGAGCATCACCATCAAGCAAGGTGAGACCGTGGGCACGGTGACCGTCCCGGCGCCTACCGATGACGTGTTCATCGACAAGAGCACCCAGACCGTCAAGATCACCGGCACCACCGGCGGCAATTTCGAGGGTGTGACCATCACACCTGCGGGCGCCACGACCACCATCAACGACACCATCGATGACGTGACCGTGGTACTCAAGGCCACTGGCTCGGTCAGCGAAGGCGGGCAGATCGTCTACACCGCGTCCCTGGTCGACAAGAACGGCGCGGCCGTGAACAACGTGGGCTCCGACTTGGTGGTAAGGCTGGATAACGGCTCGACCATCACCATCGGCAGTGGCAAGTCCACCAGCTTCACGACAGCTACCGCACCGAACGATGCCTATGTCGGCGCCAATGATGTCAGCGCCAAGATCACCGGCGTGGTCAGCGGTGGCGACAAGTACGAGCATCTGATTGTTGACGCCAGCCCCGCGGTCACCAAGGTCACGGATGTAGTGACGGATACCAAAATCAGCATAACGGGCGACGGCTCGGTCACTGAAGGTGGCACAGCCCACTACACCCTGACCTTGACCAACCCGCCGCAAACCGACGTAACCGTGACGCTCAAATACAGCGGCACCGCCACTGACGGTTCGGACTTCACCGGCGTGTACACCGTGAAGATCCCGGCAGGCTCCAGCAGCGTGCCGTTTGATATCCGCACGCTCGACGACAAGATCACCGAGCCTACGGAACAGATCGTTATCACCATCGACAAGGTCACCGGAGGCAACTTCGAGAACCTGGTGATCGACAAAGGCACCGTCACCACCAACATCCTCGACAACGATGCGCCGCCGGTGATCGACCTGGATGCCAACAACTCCAGCGGCGCCACGGGTGCCGATTACAAGACGACATTTACCGAGGGTACCGCCGGGCCGGGCGTGTCGATCGCCGATACGGATATCAAGATCACTGACCCAGACAGCACACTGCTGACGGGCGCGACGGTCACGCTGACCAACGCACAGGCCGGTGATGCCCTGAACCTGGGCAATAGCGTGAATGGCATCAGCGTCAGCACCAACAACCAGACGGGCACTATTACCCTGACGTTGTCCGGCAGCGCAACGCTGGCTGACTACATGCAACGTATCCAGAACATCACGTTCACCAACAACAGCCACGACCCGAGCACCACACCGCGCACCATCACCGTGACGGTGACCGATGGCGGCAACTACTCCAACGTGGCCACCACCACGGTCAACGTGGTTGCGGTCAACGATGCACCCGTGGCCACTGGCGGTGCCGTGACCGGTACAGAAGACACGGCGCTGGCCCTGACCTGGGCCAACTTCGGCGTGAGCGATGTGGACTCGCCGCAAGCCAGCCTCGGGGTGAAAATCACCGACCTGCCAGTAGCCGGCAAGCTGCAATACCTGGCGGCGGACGGCAGCACCTGGACCAACGTGACCAACGGCCAGACCTTTACCAAGGCTCAGATCGATGGCGGCCAACTGCGCTTTATGCCGAACGCCAACGAGTCCGGCGCCGACGGTTACGGCGGCACTGGCGTGGGTAACAAGCAGGCGGATTACGCGCAGTTCAAGTTCCAGCCAACCGATGGCAAGGACCTGGGCACCAGCGCTACGGTGAAAGTCGATATCACCCCAGTGGCCGACGCACCGACCCTGAGCGTGGCCGACAACAGCGTTGCCTCGACCGGCCTGCTCAAACAGGGCTGGAACAGCATCGCCGGCCTCGGCAACAACGGCAACGGTGCTGCACCGGACGTGCTGAAAAAAGCCATCGATAACGCGGGCACACCCAACAGCACCTCTGTGGTGACCAACGTCGAGTCCGTCGACAACGTGGCCGCTGGCTCTGGTTCCAAGATCTCCGGCCTGATCTACATGGAAGCGGGCAAGAGCTACACCTTCAGCGGTATCGCCGATGACAGCGTGGTGGTCAACGTTGGCGGTAAAGACGTTGCCAGCGGTTTGTGGGGTACCAACAGCGGCAAGTTCAGCGGCTCGTTCACGCCAACTACCACTGGTTACTACAGCCTTGAGATCTACCAGGCCAACCAAGCGGGGCCTGGCAGCTTTGACGTCAACCTGTCGGTCAACGGCGGGGCGGTGCAGAACCTGAGCACCAGCACCGTGCCGTTGTACACCGGCCTTACCGACCTGACCAACGCCGGCGTCACCGTATCCGACCTGCATGGCAGCAACGGTGACGGTTACTACGTGGGCTACAAGCTCAACGAAGGCCAGGAGAACGGCACGGTCAAACTGTCCAAGGTCACCACCGCGCTGACCGACACCGACGGCTCCGAAACCCTGAGCGTGAAGATCAGCGGCATTCCGGCAGGCTCGGTGCTTACCGACGCATCGGGGCACACCTTTACTGCGGGTAAAACCGTGGGCGAAGTGAATGTCACAGGCTGGGACCTGAACACGCTGAGCATCAAGCCGCCGACCTACTACAGCGGCCAGTTCAACCTGACAGTCACCTCGACTTCCACCGAGAGCATCGGCGGTTCAGCGACCACCACCGCGCAATTGCCAGTCACGGTGCATCCGGCGACCTACAATTCGGTCACCGGCACCTCGGGCAGCGACACCATCAATGGCAGCGATGGCAACGACATTGTCGTGGCCGACGTCGCCGGCTTGAACGTGGTGCAGGGCAAGAACTACAACATCGCGTTCATGATCGATACATCGGGCAGTATGGGTGCGGACTCGATAGCAGCGGCAAAAACCTCGCTGACCACCACGTTCAACTCGCTGAAAAACAGTATCGGCGCCAGCACTTCTGGCACTGTGAATATCTTCCTGGCGGATTTCAGCGACCAGGTCAATCGCACGGTGACAGTCAACCTGAAAGACCCAGGTGCATTGGACTCGCTGCAGAAAGTCCTGGATTCCATGGTGTCTACCGGCGGAACCAACTACGAAGACGTGTTCAAGGCCGCGGCCAACTTCTTCAAGAGTGCCCAGGCGACTGGCAACACTGGCGCTATCAATACAACGTACTTCATCACTGACGGCCAACCGACGTTCTATCAACGAGCGGAGGAGACCAACCCGACGTTGTACAACAACGTCAAGCTTGATGATGTCGTCAACATGAACAACTACACATTGGGCACCGCCACCAGGATCGAGATCGACTCGAGTCACTTCATTGATATCAACTCGGTCGGCAAGGTGACCCTGTGGACCAACAACTGGTGGGGCTGGGGGCAGTCCAACCCAGGAACCATCCATGCCCAAGGCGATGGCACCTATGAGCTGTCAACTGTTGGCGGCAACGGTACAGCCTCGTCCTCGAACATCAACGATCCTACGCTCATCAGTAACTCCCAGAGCGCGTTCGCACTACTCAAAGGCCTGTCCACCGGTGGCGTAGAAGCCATCGGCCTCAATAGCGGGGTCAGCCTGAATCAGTTGGCACCGTACGACAGCGATGGCAAGCCACAGGCCAACATCGATCCGAAGGACCTGGCCAACGCCATCCTCGGCCACTCAGAGGCGACGTTGCCGGGCGCGGACACCGTCAGCGGTGGCGACGGCAACGACATCCTCTTCGGCGACCTGGTGAGCTTCAGCGGGATCAATGGCGAGGGTTACAACGCGCTGCAGGCCTTTGTCGCACAGAAGACCGGCGTGGCTGTCTCGGCAGTGACTGCCTCTAATGTTCACCAGTACGTTACCGAGCACTACGCAGACTTCGACGTCTCCGGCGCCAAGGATGCCAACGACACGTTGCTGGGCGGCGCTGGCGACGACATCCTGTTCGGCCAGGGCGGCAACGACACGCTCGACGGTGGTAAAGGCAATGACATCCTGCTGGGTGGCACGGGTAACGACACGTTGATTGGCGGCCAGGGCAACGACATCCTGATCGGTGGCTCGGGGGCCGACACCTTCGTGTGGAAGGCGGGCGACATCGGCAACGATGTGATCAAGGACTTCAAGGCGTCCGAAGGCGACCGCATTGACCTGCGTGATTTGTTGAAAGGTGAAACCGACAGCACCATCGACAATTACCTCAAGATCACCACGGTAGAAGGTGTGTCGACCTTGCAAGTGAGCAGTGAAGGCAAGCTCAACGCCGCCGGTGGCCTGGCCAATGCCGATGTGACGATCAAACTGGAAGGCAACGATTGGTCCCACACCAGCATCAACTCGCTGATCAGTGGTGCCGACCCGACCATCAAGATCGACCACACTTAAGACACGATTAATCGGCCGCCCTTGCAGGCGGCCGTTTTTTTGGCCTGCGAGTCGCTGGCCCTGGCGGACGGTGCATCGCATACTCACGCCCATACACGCAGCGTTGACCTATGCTGTTGAACGCCTGTGGCGCATTTTCGAGGGGTTGTTATGTTTTACGTGCAACGTGATGCACAGGGCGCGCTGGTTCGCGTAGAAGCTGCTGCCTTTACCGAATCCACTGAAACCCTGCCGGCCGATCATCATGAGATCCAGGCCTGGTACGCCAACGAAGTGGTGGAAACCAGCCTGGCCCAACTCAAGCAGAGCGACTTTGAGATGATCCGGGTGCTGGATGACTTGATCCAGGTGCTGACCCGCAAGGGGGTGATCAGTGTGACCGACCTGCCGCCGGCAGCCCAGGCCAAGTTGATGGACCGTAACCAGGCGAGGGAAGCGTTGGGTGGGTTGAGCCAGTTGATCGATGATGACGAGAAAGGGCTTATCTGAGCCCTGGCGCCGAACCTGAATTTAAATGTGGGAGGAGGCTTGCTGTGGCGAGGGCGCTTGCTCCCGCTTGAATGCGCAGCAGTCACCGGCTTTTGGGGGCGCTTCGCACCCCAGCGCAAGCAAGCTTGCTCGCCACAACTGGCCCTATTTTAATCCATTCATATCAGTGAGATTTCCAGGGGGCGGGCTCGCCAAACAGTTGGCCCTGCACGCCGAAAATCCCCATCTCACGAATCACCTTCAGTTCGCCCTCGGTCTCTACACGTTCGGCAATCAACGGCAGGTCGATGCTATGGGCCGCTCGCTGGATGGCCTCGATAAACAGGCGCTTGTCGCTTTCCTGGTCGATGGCGCGAATGTAGCTGCCGTCGATCTTCAGGTACGCCAAGCCCAGGCGCGCCAGGTTGCCGATCATGCTGAACCGCCCACCGAAACGTTGCAGGCTGAGGGAGAAGCCCAGTTCGCGCAGGCGCTGGGTCATCTGTTCCAGCACGGGCTGCTCAGGCAGTTGCTCCTCACCAATCTCCAGGGTGAGGCGCGGGCCCAGGTTGCTGTGCTGGCGTAGCAGGTCATAAACGCGGTTCAGGGCCTGGGTATCTTGCAAGGTCGCGGCCGAAAGATTCAGCGCCAGGTTCTCGGTGTGGCTGGCCATCTGCTTGAGCACCTGCTCCAGCATCAGGCGGTCTAGGCGGGCTGACCAACCAAAGCGCTCAAGCCACGGCAGGAAGCGCCCGGCCGGTATGGTGTGGCCGTCTTCGTCCTGCAAGCGCGACAGTACTTTGTAATGCAAGACCAATTGTGGGTCCTGGCTGGCGACAACCGGCTGGAAGTACAGCTGGAAGCGCTGCTGGGTCAGGGCCTGGTCCAACAAGGTGTGCCAGGCATGGTGATCGTCTCCCACGCTGGCGGCGGCGCTGCGGTCCAGGCACACCCAACTGGTGTCGCCCTGCGCTTGGGCCTGGGCCAGGGCCTGATCGGCCAGGGTCAGCAGGGCTTGGGGCGCGTCGCCATGGCTGAACGGCGCCAGGCCGATATAGGCGACCGGCGTAACGTCACTGGCGCCGGTCGCTTGCAGGCTGAGCAAAGTGCTTTCCAGGTTTTGCGCCAGCTGCATCGCTTCTTCACGCATCAACCCCGGCGCCAGCACGGCGAACTCACCGCCACGAATACGGGTGACGAGGTTATGGGTTTCCGGGTACGGCGCGCACTGGCGCAGTAGTTGTTCGCCAACCGCTTGCAGTAACTGGTCGGTGCGCTGGCCACCCAGGCGCTGGTTGAGGCCGGCCAGGTCCTTGACCCGCAGCAGCAGAAGGTAGCCGGAGTTGGTCTCTTCCGGGTTACTGACGCGGGCGTTGAGCTGCATCTCGAAATAACGGCGGTTGGCGAGGCCGGTGAGGTTGTCCTGATAGGATTCGGTGCGCAGTTTTTCGCTACGCTCGGCCTGCTCCTGGAACAGCGCCTTGAGCTTTTCCACCATCTGGTTCATGGCCTGCACCACCCGCCGCAGTTCAGGTGTGCGGGGCAAGTCAGGCAGGCTGAGGAACTCACGGCGGGCAATGGCGTGGGACTGTTTGACCATATAGTCCAACGGCTTCAATTGCCGGCGCAGCAACAGCCCACCGAGCACCACGCTGACCGCACCGCACAAGAGCAACCAGCCCAGGCTACCTAGGGCGCTTTGCCAGAGCTTGGCCAGGGCGAACATCGGATGGCTGACCACTTCTACCCGTGCGGCCTGTTCCCAGCCACGGCTGACCAGGGCATCACCGCCCGCCGGCTCCAGGCCGATCAGCTTGACGAACCAGTTGGGCACGCCGTTGTTGTCGGGAATACCGCTGCGCTCGACGATGGTTTTGTCGGTGGCCAGGTCCACGACGCGGATGCTGGCATAGTAACCGCTGTCGAAGATCGAGCTGACCAACAGCTCCACCATGGCTGGGTCATCGATATTCGGGGTCAGCGACAGCGCCAATGCCGTCGCCGCATCCTGGGCGTGGGAGCGCAATTGGTTGACGTATTGGGTGCGCGAGCTTTCCAGGCTGACCATGAAGCTGCCGCTGAAGGCGACCACCAGGAACAGACAGATTGCGATCAATAGCTGTTTGAACAGAGACATCCGATCAGTTACTCCTAGTTGGCAGGCTCGGCTGGGAAGCCTTCCGCACGCATTTTTCTCAACACATCCTGCCAGCGCGACAAGCGTTTGGTATCACCGACTTTTTTGTTGCCTTTGGCACCAGGCAAGTACAACCCCTCGGCGTTGAATGAGTACACCGGGACCAGATCGGTGCGACGGGTAGCCGGCAGGATCTCATCCATCAGGCTGTCGAGCACCAGTGGGACGGCGTCGGGGCTCGAATAATAAGTCAGGACCATGTGCGCCCGATTCTGCCGCAGGGCCTTGACGTAGGTAATGCGCAATTTGTCGCTGGACACGCCCAGGTGACGCAAACTGAAATATTTTGCGATGGCGTAGTCTTCACAGTCACCAGCACCTTTCCAGAGTGCCTCGACGGGCGTCTCCCAGTAATCCACAACGTGCCAGAGATCGATGTCTTCCACGTAGGTCATTTGCTTGTTGAAGAACAAATTGACGACCTTGAGCTGCTCCTGCTCGCTGACCTGTTTTTCGCTCACCAATAACCGCTGCCAGGCGTCGATACGCTGCTGGCCTTGACCCAAAGGCCCGTAGACGGCGGTAGCCTTGCGGCTGATTTGCGAGAAATCCCAATCGGCACGCAGCCCGCCGAGCATCAGGCCGGCCAGTAAAGTTGCTGATAAAAGCCAGCAAAGCAGTCGATAGGGATTAAAACTTACCGCCAAAATGTTCAGTCCGTGAAAGAGACGGAATTTCCAGGGATGGTGAAGCCTGGCCCTATAAAAAACAATGGCACAGTGCAATCATCGCAGGAGGCGGCGTTTTTATAACCGCCCTTGTGAGAGACACAAAGTATGCTGTGTAAGCCCTTACAAACGGAAACTTTGGCTATTTGACAAGCACCTGGCCCATCTTTAGTGTTCTTTGGATCCAATTAGCCAGACTATTATTCAAGAAAGGAGGATAGCGCAACCGTGACGCAGAAGCCGAACCCATTAAGCAGCATCAAAATCAGCGGGCCTATTCCCGCCCATCTTGCGCGCTCCGTTATCGAAGAAACGTTGCGTAATGCCATCCTTGATGGGCGATTGCCCTGTGGCACCGCCATGCGCCAGCAAGAACTGGCCAGCCTGTTCGGCGTCAGTCGCATGCCGGTACGCGAAGCGTTGCGCCAGCTGGAGGCGCAATCCTTGTTGCATGTGGTGACTCACAAGGGTGCCGTCGTTGCTCCCTTGATCGAGGACAATTCGGCCGAGACCTATGCCCTGCGCATGTTGCTGGAGTCCGAGGCCCTGCGCCTGTCGATTCCATTGCTCACCGATGCGGACCTTGCTCAAGCCGAGGCGTGTATCAATGCGCTGGAAAGCGAGAAAGACTACACCGAGATTGGTCGGCTCAATCGCCTGTTTCACATGGTGTTGTACGGCAAGGCGCCCAACCAGCGGCTGCTCACTTTGGTCGAGCACGGATTGAATGAGGAGGAGCGCTTCCTGCGCTTCAACCTTGAGGCGATGGGGCTGGGGGAGACTTCCCAGGAGGATCACCGCGAACTGCTGAGCCTGGTAGCCCAGAGGAAGGTCGAGGAGAGCATCCTGACGCTGCGTAACCATTTGATGCGAGGCATGGAGGTGATCGCGACCTACCTCAGCGGCCTTGAGAGCGCCGAAAAAACCCCCACTCAGTAGGTTTTTTCGCTTTTGCCCTTGATCCTTAGGTGATGTAGCAACTTTCTTATGAGGGATTGTTGCTCCATCAGAAAAAACAAAGAACCAAATCATAATTAAAGCCGACTCAGCGCGCAGCAAAATCCCACGTATAGCTGGGCAATCACCACACACATAAATATCGGGAAAAACATCTAATACATTTGTATACCGGTTCAAACATTCAACCAGCTTATTATCTTTTCCCAGCAAGACACACCTTTCCATCCACTGCGTCTGCCTAGTGCAAGGGCCTCGCCGTGTGCGTGGCCGCGCTCAAGTTACTCTCGCACTCACAACTATAATATTTCAACACTGCTTTTAGAGCACTCGCAACAACTCATAGGCGTCAACCATGTACCCACATTCACTCGCGCAAAAAAAACGACAACTTTTTGGTCATCCGTTATTTATAGAAATAACCAGCCTCGGCAAGTTACAACACTTCATGAAACACCATGTATTTGCTGTCTGGGATTTCATGAGCCTGACCAAACGCCTGCAACAGGACCTCACTTGCATGCAGTTGCCCTGGCTCCCCTCCACTGACCCGCACGCTGCCCGCTTGATTAATGAAATCGTGCTGGCGGAAGAGTCGGACGAGCACCCGACGCGGGGCTATTGCAGCCACTTCGAGCTGTACCTGGACGCAATGACGGAAGTGGGCGCCAGCACGGTCGCAATCACTCGCTTTATCGACCTGCAAAGCCAGGGAGTGGAGGTAAGCGCAGCCTTGCAGATGATCGATGCGCCCCAGGGCGTGGTCCGCTTCGTCGACAGCACCTTACAAATTGCCCTGAGCGCTCCGACCCACTGTGTGGCGGCGGCGTTCCTGCATGGCCGAGAGTGTGTGATTCCGTCAATGTTCGAAAGGCTTTTGCATAGCCATGCTTTCATAGGTCGGCAGGCCCCTACGCTATGTCACTACCTCAGCCGCCATATCGAAATAGACAGCGATGATCACGAGCCTGCGGCGCAACAGTTGCTACAGCGCCTGGTCGACGCAGACCCCAGCCGTCAGCGACAGGCCGATAACGCCGCCCTGAGCGCCGTGGAGAGTCGTATTACCCTCTGGGACGACGTACTGGCCTCGATGCAAGAGGTACGTCCGTGAACGCCGCCCACTATCAATCCTTTGCCGATGACTGGGAGCGTCGCGCAACCATCCGCACACGCCCCCGGCGGATGTTGGAAGACGACGACAAACTCATCTTCCCCCTGTGCCGTCAGCCTCTGGTGCTGAGTGCAACCTTTCTCAAGCACTGCCCGCAATGGCGCGACTTCGTGCTGGTGCAAAGCTTCTATAAATTCATCAATGACGTGGTGATTTTCGAAACCGAGATCGTCGACAAAACCGCGCGCAGCATCGCTAAAAATCGCTTCTCTCTGCCCTTCCCGCTCGCCTGCCGCTACGATGCGATGACGATCGTTGTCGACGAGGATTACCACGCGCTGGTCGCGCTGGATTTCCTGCAGCAAGCCGTGGAGATGACCGGAATCCAACCGCTCGATCTACCCGGGCAAATTGAATTGAGCCGCGCGCTGCCGACAGCCCAGGCACAGGTACCGACGTACTTGCACGATGCCGTTGAGCTGATTGGCGTCGCCATCGCTGAGAACACCGTCACCCATGACGTCGCAGCGTTTTCCAAAGACGGCAGCGTCAAATCCTCTGTCCGCGGCCTGATGGCCGATCATCTGTTTGATGAAGGGCGGCATGCGCGGTTCTGGACACAGTTGGTGCGCCTCTACTGGCAGTCGGCAAGCCCGCAAGATCGCGACCACATTGCTCAAGCCCTGCCCGTATTCCTGACGCACTACCTGACCAACGAGCTACAAAAAGACTTCGATCTGCAACTGATCGAACACTTGACGATCAGTGCCGACACTCGCGTGGCACTGCGCGACGAAATCCGGGCGCTGGATTTTCCCATCACCCACCAACATCCGCTGGTGGCCAATATCATGGGCTTTCTGCACCACAGCGGCGTACTGCAAACCCCCAGCGTGGCACGAGCCCTGCGCGACTATCTGCCCGTATCGACGAGGTTGGCATGAGGCGCTTGCAGATCGAGTGGCGTGGTACCACTAACGCTCTGGCGGCGCTCAAGCAGGAGCTGGAGCAATATGGACATGTGGCAGGAACGGGGTCTGTGGATCTGGTTATTGAAGACGGGAGTCAGCCGCTGCCGCCCTCGCCCGCCAGTGCGCCATGGTTAAGCTTGCGCGTGGGTATCGGCCCGCTCTGCGAACACGGGCTGCCCTCATTGCAGTTGCGTTGCTATGACCGCGAGCGGCGCCTGCTGACGGTGCACGACGTTGCCCAGGAGCCCAGCGGCAATGGGCAGCGGTTGCGTCAGCAGGCAACGAATGCAGTGGTGCAGTGGGCTGCTTTGTTGGTCTGCGGTTTTTCAAGAGACCCCGCTTACTTCTCGGCAACGGCCGCTGCTAACGCCTGGCCTGAACAGGGCCTGCAAGAGCTGGATGCCTTGGCTTTCATGCATCGGTTCAATCACACGGCGGACCCTGCCTTGTTGCACGCGGCCGGAACGCCCATGATCGAACGGCTGCAGGCCAGCCTCAATACCTTCGCACATCGAACAGTGCTGAACATCGCCGGTCATGCGCTGACTTATCGGCAGCTCCAGCAACAAGCCATGGCCATTCAACAACGCCTGCTTCCCTTGCTGGAGGATGGCGAGGCTCCACAAGTGGTCGGCGTATGCCTGGAGAAATCCGCCGAGTTGTACGCCAGCATTCTCGCGGTGCTTGGCTGTGGCGCCGTGTATTTGCCGCTGGTGCCTGACCACCCGGAGCAACGCCAGCACTGCATGCTGACCAGCCTCAAGGCCTGTGTGCTGCTGGAGAATGGCCAGCACCCATTGCGAGAGCGTTTCGTTTCACTTGATGTGAGCCAGGTTGACGCGCACAGCGCCGACATGACGCAACCGCTGATGCACCGTCATCCCCGTGCCGACGAGCCGTGCGTGGCACTGTTCACCTCGGGTACGACGGGCCAGCCCAAGGGGGTACTGCTGAGCCAATACAACTTGGCGCATTTCACGGCCTGGCTCGTCAGTTGCGTGGCGTTGGATCAACACAGTCGCGTCCTGCAGTTTTCGCCACTGGGCTTCGATTCTTCACTGATCGATATTTTCCCTGCATTGATCGTTGGCGCCGCGTTGATTGTCCCCAGCCCAGACCAACGTCACGACCCTCAGCAACTGGTAGAGCTGATTCGCAAGCAATGCGTCACTCATGGGTTTGTGCCACCGGCACTGCTCAGCATCCTGCCGCTGGATCAGCCGTTGGGCATGACTCATTTACTGACCGGAGGTGATTTCTGCGAGCCCTGCGTGATCGAACAACTGGCCGGTCAATGCCAGCTGCATAACCTCTATGGGCCGACCGAGGCCACTGTATTGGCGACCCATCGAGTATTCCAACGAGGTGACAGCCATCGCAATATCGGCCTCCCCATCGCTAACAGCCAGGTGCTGATTCTCGACGAGAACCTGCAGCCCGTGGATGAACAGGTAATGGGCGACTTGTACATTGTCGGTCCCGGAGTAAGCCTGGGTTATTCGAATACACCGTCGCGGCCCGACAATCCGTTCGTGACGCTGACACTGCCAAATGGCCAAGTGCTACAGGCTTATCGCAGCGGCGACTTGGCAAAATGGACGCCAGAGGGCATCGAACTGGGCGGCCGCAGGGATGAGCAAGTCAAGATCCGCGGGTTTCGAGTTCAGCCTCAGGATATTGAACAGTGCTTGCGCGATAGTCGCTTGTTTCGCCAAGTGGCAGTGGTGATCGATACGGCACACAGAGTCATCGGCTTTGCCGCCCAGCCGGAATCTGGCGCTACGCTGGCAAGCCTGAAGGAACATGCTCGGCAGTGGTTGCCCGTGCATATGCAGCCCAGCGCTTGGAGCGAACTGGCATGCATGCCCCGTTCGAATAACGGCAAGATCGATCGCAAGGCCTTGCTGGCCATGCCAATGCCCATACCCATCGGGATGGATCGCTGTCGCATACAAGACCCTTTGCAGGCACAACTGGCTGACGTGTGGGGTGAGCTGCTGGGATTACCCGCAGGCGAACTCTCGATTGATGAGAGTTTTTTCAACCTCGGTGGCCACTCCATCCTGTTGTCGACCCTGTTGCTACGCCTGCGCGAGCAGTTTGGCCGCAGCTTCTGCCTGAGCCCCTTTTTTGAGACGCCGACCATCCGCACATTGGCCGCACTCATGGATGGCAGTGCGCTGCCGGATACACCATCCGACCAGATGGAACAAGATGCGACGCGAGCACTGGAGGTCGAGGTGTTGCCCGAGACCCTTGCGGGAGACTCGCGCAAAGCCATCGTCACCGGGGCGAACAGCTTTGTCGGGGTTCATATTGTCCAGGCACTGCTGGCTGGCGGGGCGCAGGACGTGGCGTGCCTGGTGCGCGAGTTGCCCGGCCATTCGGCAGCGGCAAGGTTCGCCCAGGCATTGCGTGAATACCGCTTGGAACATCTGGACCTGAGCCGAGTACAGGTATACGCCGCCGATATTCGTAAACCTCGCCTGGGCTTGGCCGACGACGTGTACGAGCACCTCGCCCGTCATTACGGCGTGTTGGTGCATAACGCCGCGCAGGTCAATCATGTGATGGATTACGCCTCACTCGCCAAGGACAACGTCGAGCCGGTGCTGGAATGCCTGCGTCTTTGCGAGACCCATTGCAAGAAGGTCCTCAATTTCATCTCGACGCTGTCAGCCTGCAGCAGCGTGGACGTCGACGGGTACGTGCTTGAAGCGCCTGCCCGACGCGCACTGCCGCTCTATGTGAAAAATGGCTACAACCTCTCCAAGTGGGTAGCCGAGCGGCTATTAGGACGGGCAGTTGAGCAAGGGGCCTGGGTCAATATTCATCGGCCGGGAAATATCAGCTTCAACAGCCAGAACGGCGTTTGCCAGCCACAGAAAAACCGCTTGATGTTGATGCTCAAGGGGTCTCTGCAATTAGGGGTGGTCCCGCGACTGGACGCCAATTTCGATCTGATGCCGGTGGACTTCCTGGCGCGTTTCATCGCCTACCACAGCGTGCGCTTTGACCCTGGGCGAAACGTGTTCAACCTGCACAACCCACTGGCCTTGAGTTGGGACCAGTACCTCGACGCCTTCAGCGAGGCTGGGCACGCTTTTGACCGAGTAAGCATTGAACACTGGCAACGGGCGCTGCGCAAAGTGAGCCGCAATAACGCGTTGTTCGGAGTGCTGGGCTTTTACCTGGACGGACTGGGCGAGGACATCGGTGACACGTCGATGATCCGTTACGACAATGCCCGGTGGGGCGTGGAAAAAATGGGCATGTGCTATCCACCCAAGAGCCAAACGCTGTTACGCAAAGGCTGCGACTATCTGAGCGCTATCAGCTTCATCTGAATAGCACCCCTGGACGTGAGACCAAGCGATCGGAGCGAGCGGCCTCGCTCCGATGCGGTCAGGATCAGATCTTGAAGCTATCGACCAATTGCTTCAGTCGGCTGGCCTGCTGGGACAGCGCATCGCAGTCCTTGAGCGTCTCGTTGAGGTTGGCCACACCCTGCTGGTTCAGCAAGTTGATCTGGTTGATATCGACGTTGAGGGTTTCAACCACGGCGGTCTGCTCTTCAGTGGCGGCCGCGACGGATTGGTTCATGCCATCGATCTCAACGATACGTTGCGTCACGCTGACCAGACGCTCACCTGCCTGGTTGGCGACTTCGACGCTTTCTTCGCTGGAAGCCTGGCTGGCGTTCATGGTGGTCACGGCTTCGCGCGAACCCACTTGCAGCGAAGTGATCATCTTGTGGATTTCTTCTGCCGACTCCTGGGTACGGTGCGCCAAATTACGCACTTCATCCGCCACGACGGCAAAACCACGCCCCGCTTCGCCAGCACGGGCCGCTTCGATCGCGGCGTTGAGGGCGAGCAAGTTGGTTTGCTGGGAAATGCCTTTGATCACATCCAGGATGTGTCCGATGTTATCGGTACTGGCATTAAGGGTTTCGATCTGAGTGCAGGACAGGCTGATCTTTTGCGAAAGCTCCGACATCGCCTGAATGGTTTGCTCCACCACTTTACGACCATCGTCAGCTTGTTCGCTGGCACCACTGGCATGCTGGGACGCATCAGCAGCGTTGCGCGCGATTTCCTGGGTGGCGGCCCCAAGTTCGTTGATGGCTGCGGCCACGCTGTTGGTACGCGCGCTCTGTTCGTCAGAACCGATGATCGACGCATTGGATGAAGCCATCACACGCTGGGACAAATCGTGCACCTGGCGCGTTGCCGAAGACACTTCGGAAATCGACGCGTGAATTCGCTCGACGAACTGGTTGAATGCGCTGCCGACCTCGCCGAACTCGTCTTTGCTGGTCACGTCGAGACGGCGGGTCAAATCACCTTCGCCTTGGGCAATGTCCTGCATGGCCACGCCCATGGTGGTCAACGGGCGCAACAGTACTTGAATCAACAGGCTCAGGAGCACCGCAATAGCCACGACGGCAATCAACATCGCAATCAAGGCCGAAGTACGGAATTTGCCCAGCGGGGCATAGGCTTTTTCTTTGTCGATCGACAGGCCTATGTACCAGTCAGCGCCAGGCAAGCCGCTGATAGGCGTGAAAGAGAGGATGCGATCCTGTCCTTTGAGTACGACGTCCTGATTGAGCTTCTCAATGCGCACGTTGGTGCCGGGATAAATGTCCTTGAGATTCTTCATCACCTGGTCCTGGTCCGGACTGACGATGATCTGGCCATCACCGCTGACTAGGAACGCATGGCCGATACCACCGAAGTCTACCGAGTTGATGATCTTCACCAGTGTCTGCAGGCTCAGGTCACCACCGACAACACCCAACAACTCGCCATTCTTTTTCACCGGCATGGCAATTGTCACGATCTGACCGCCCACAGCCGCCATATAAGGCGGAGTAAGCATGGTTTTGTCCGCCACTACTGCTTGCTTGTACCAAGGGCGCTGACGGGGGTCGTAGTCGTCAGGCATCTTCGCGTCAGGGCGCTGGGTGAATACCCCATTGGTTTGACCTACATAGGTGAACTGGAAATTGGTGGTGAATGCTGGCTGATCGACCAAGCCTGGGAGGTCGGCGGCGCTGCCCTGGTGGGCGACGTTCTGCGCCAGGTTCTCGAGGACCAGGATGCGGCCACTGAGCCAGTTCTGCACACTGCTGGCGGTGAGCTCGCCGGACTGCTGGATGGACGACGACAGGTTTTGCCTGATGGTGCTGCGCTGCAGGTAGTCGTTGTAGAGGGTAAATAACGCGAAGGCTAAAACCACGACGCCTGACGCGGCCAACAGAATTTTATGACTGAACTTGAGATTCATTTCATCGACTTCTTTTGCCAAAGGGGGGTGAGCGTGCCGAGTGGAACATTCCATGTAACGGGATAGGCGGACTCTGCGGTCGCTCTATTTCGGTGCACGCATGGCTCGTCAGGCTTTCGGCCAGACTTCGACAAATCTTAGGAATTTGTGAGAAGCATCTTCTTTTAACGTAGGAAACCGACAGGCGGTAGCAGTAAGGCAGATTTGCTGCGGTGGGCCGCCCTAAACGACAAAACCCCTGTCTGCGTTAGCAGACAGGGGTTTCGGAATTCAATCTTGACGATGACCTACTCTCACATGGGGAAACCCCACACTACCATCGGCGATGCATCGTTTCACTGCTGAGTTCGGGATGGGATCAGGTGGTTCCAATGCTCTATGGTCGTCAAGAAATTCTGTGTACCAGACCGTTGCGTTGGCAACGTGCCGGTGAAATTCATGAGCTTCTACATAAACAAAACCCCTGTCTGCGTTAGCAGACAGGGGTTTTGGAATTTAATCTTGACGATGACCTACTCTCACATGGGGAAACCCCACACTACCATCGGCGATGCATCGTTTCACTGC
>NZ_JBWKRA010000044.1:0-15567 GCF_059419065.1 Pseudomonas sp. GW821-FHT07B01
GGCTAAACCGGCATCCCTGCCGGTTTACCCCCCAAATCACTGTCGAATTCCGGCCAGCGTGGTTTGACGGGGCGCCTGAGATCAAAAGCAGATCAAGAACAAGAGCAAGAGCAAGAGCAAGATCAAGAGCAAGAGCAAGAGCAAGAGCAAGAGCGGCTCGCTTCGCATCGTGGTTACCTGGGCGGCACATTCGACTTCTCTGTCGATTGAACCGCCGCCTTCGCAGGCAAGCCAGCTCCCACAGGTTGAGTGAGGTCATTTCAGCTCATTTGTACCCTCCAGAAGCCTGTAAACCCCGCTTTGACAGGCTCTGCCCGCAACCCTGTCACAGAACCGTCACGCCTGCCCCCTAGCGTGCCCTCCCAGTTGCCGGGCCCCTTGCCTGGCGCCAACGGATTCTTGGGGAGGGTTTCATGTACAAGCGCACCGGGCTCGTCAGCTTTACGCTTACCGCCTTGGCTCTGGCGATAGCCTGCGAGCGGCTCAACGCCGCGGAAGCGGCCACCGAGCATGTCGATGTGGTCGGCCAAGCCGCTGCGATCGGCAGCGCCCTCAAGGAGCAGCGCTCCTCCGACAGTATCAAGAGCGTGGTGCATGCCGACGGCGTCGCCCAGTTGCCGGATGAGAACGTTGCCGAGGCGGTGCAGCGCTTGCCGGGCATCAGCGTTGAACGTGACCAGGGCGAAGGCCGTTTTGTCAGCGTGCGCGGCCTGGGCCCGGACCTCAACAGCGTGACCATCAACGGCACCCTGGTGCCATCCCCCGAGAGCGAGCGCCGCGCCGTGGCCCTCGATGTTCTGCCTTCGGAATTGGTGCAGTCGCTGTCGGTGATCAAGACGCTCACACCGGACATGGACGCCAACTCCCTCGGCGGCACCGTCGATGTGAAGAGCCTCTCGGCGTTCGATCACAAGGGCCTGTTCTATACCGGCAGCACCGAGGCCAGTTACGACAAGAACACGCACCAGACCAGCCCGAAATTCTCCGGCGCCGCCAGTAACCGGTTCAGCCTCGGCGACGGTATCGACAACTTTGGCGTGGCCGCGGCCCTCAGTTGGCAGAAGCGTGATTTCGGCTCGGACAACGTCGAAACCGGCGGCGCCTGGGACTTCAGCAACGGCCCCCGGCTCAACGAATTCGAGCAGCGCGACTACGACATCAGCCGTGAACGCGCCGGTGGTGGCCTTAACTTCGATTACAAGCCCGATGACCTGAGCAGCTACTACCTGCGCACCCTCTACAGTCGCTACAAGGACACCGAAACCCGCAACGCTGCCAGCCTCGAGTTCGCTGACCCGCAAGCGCCCGGCCAATTGGGCGACGCCGAGGGTAAGCGCAAGCTCAAGAACCGCGAGGAAACCCAGCAGATCCAGTCCTACGTAGTGGGCGGTGAACGCATGCTCGGCCTGTGGACCCTGAGCGGCCAGGCCGGTTACAGCCGTTCCAGCGAAGACAGCCCGGGGCATATTGCCGGTGCGACCTTCGACGGCGGTGACTTTGCCGACAGCGGCTTCTACGACACGGCCAAGCCGCGCCCGCTCGTTGGTAGCGGTTTCTACGACCCCGCCAATTTCAGCCTCGACAAAGTCGACTGGGAAAAACAGCACACCCAGGACACCGAGAAGAACCTGCGCCTGGACCTGGCCCGCGACTATGACCTGCGCGGTTACGCATCCCAGTTCAAGTTCGGCGGCAAGGTCAGCCGGCGCCACAAGGACAATGACCTGGAGGCCTGGGTCTACAAGGACCTGGATGAGCAGGGCTTGAGCGATGAACAACTCAGCCTCACGCAGTTCCAGAAGGGCAACGTCGACTACCGCCTCGGCCGCTTTGGCCCAGGCATCAGCGCGGGCAATATCCGCCAGTTGATCGGCGGCCTCAATCGCGATGACTTCTATGACCCGACCGAATCCACGGTCAACGACTTCACCATCCGCGAAGACATCAATGCCGGCTACCTGATGAACACCGTCGATATTGACGACTGGCGCTTCATCGCCGGTATGCGTTACGAGGGTACCGAGTTCGAAGCCAAGGGCACCGGTGCCACGGACGGCCAGTTCAGCGCCACCGAGACCAAGCGCCGTTATCACCACTGGCTGCCGGGCCTGCATGCGCGCTACCAGATTGACAAGAACACCCAAGTACGCGCCGCCTGGACCAAATCGGTGGTGCGCCCGACCTTTGGCCAACTGGCCCCGGGTTTTGTGATCGACGATGACGAGGCCACGTTCGGCAACCCGGACCTCAAGCCTCTGGAATCGAGCAACCTGGACCTGGGCATCGAGCATTTCATGGGCCGTGCCGGTACCGTGTCGGCCTTCGTGTTCTACAAAGACATCCAGAACTTCGTCTACAACACCGACGTGGCTGGTACCGGTGCCTGGGCCAATTTCGCCGAGGCGCACACCTTTGCCAACGGCGACAGCGCCAAACTGTATGGCCTGGAACTGGCCTACTCACAGAAGTTCGACTGGCTGCCTGCGCCATGGAACGGCCTGATGATCGGTGCCAACAGCACCTTCAGCCGTTCCAGCGCGGACATCGAGGGCTTCGACAGTGCCAGCGGGCGCAATCGCAAGCGCAACATCAGCCTGCCCAACCAATCAGACACGGTCGGCAACCTGATGCTCGGTTGGGAAGACGACACCCTCAGCCTACGCCTGTCGGCCAATTACAAATCGGCCTATTTGTACGAGTTGGCGTCGATCAATGACAAGGCCCATGACCTGCACGTCGACGCGCAAACCTTCGTCGATTTCAGCGCGCGCTACTCACTGACCAAGA
The DNA here is from genome assembly GCF_059419065.1 of Pseudomonas sp. GW821-FHT07B01. NCBI lineage: Bacteria > Pseudomonadati > Pseudomonadota > Gammaproteobacteria > Pseudomonadales > Pseudomonadaceae > Pseudomonas > Pseudomonas sp. GW821-FHT07B01. The sequence continues at coordinate 2,788 of NZ_JBWKRA010000044.1, forward strand.
ACCTGCAGGTCAGCTTCGAGGCACAGAACCTCACCGACGAGTCGTACTTCGTCTACACCGGCCACCGTAGCTACAACGGCCAGTACGAAGAGTACGGACCCACCTACAAGCTGGGCCTGACATTCACCCATTTCTAACGATAACGCGTGCTTCCTGAAGGATTTGTCTGTTCATGAGAATTTCCAAGCTGTGCCTGCTGGTCGTACTGGTTAGCAGCGCCAATGCGTTCGCCACTGACCTACCGCTGACCCCGTGGGCACCCAGCCTGAACGCCCAGGCCGTTGCCTTCCTGCCCGGCGGCACCCAGCGCGTGGCCGCCAGTGCCCGCGACGGCCTGCTGCTGCTCGACGATAACGGCGTCGAACTGGCCCGCTTCAAAGGCCGTTTCAGCAGCCTCGACACACGCACTGCCGGCACTCAATCGCTGATCGCCAGCCTCGACAACGACCGCCAGCAGGCCTTGCTGATCGGTCTCGATGGCGCCGGCAAAACCTGGGGTACGCCGCAGTACCTGCCGACCCGCGACTTCGCGGTAAATAGCCTGTGCCTCTATCGCGATTCGGCGGCCAACCTGTTTGTGTTTCTGGTCGGTGAAGAGGGCAAGGGCGAGCAGTGGCTGGTGGGCAATGGTTCGACGCTGTTGGCCCAGGCGCAGCGTGTTCGCAGCCTGCCACTGCCTCCATCGGCGCAATTCTGCCAAGTGGACGATGCGGCCGAACGATTGGTGGTGAATGAGCAAAACGTCGGCTGGTGGGCCTACCCGGCGCACCCGGAAGCCGAGGTGAAGCGCACGCCCGTGGCGCTGTTCGACGATCCCCAGCGCGAAGCAGGCGCCATGGCACTGGTGCCGGGCGGGATGCTCGCGTTGGACCCGAAAACCGCGCAATTGCACCTGTTCCAGCAAGTCGGGGAACGTTGGGTTGAGCAACCCAGCCTGGCCTTGCCGGGCCTCAAGGAACCGGAGCAGTTGGTGATACAGGGCCGGCAGGTGCTGGTGCGGGACGACGACAGCGAGCAGCTCTATCAGGGCCGCCTTGACTGGCAAGCCACGCCGGTGCCGGTTGCGCCGATACTTGCGCAAGTCGCCGCACTGCGCCAGACCGAACCCGTGGGTCGCCAAGGCGACGCGGCGGATGACCCGGCCATCTGGGTTCACCCTGAAACGCCGGCCAAAAGTCGTGTGCTGGGGACCAACAAGAAACAGGGCCTGTTGGCCTACGATCTCGACGGCAAGCTGTTGCAGGAGCTGGCAGTGGGGCGCCTGAACAATGTCGACATACGACCTGGCTTCAAACTGGGTACGCACACCGTCGACCTGGCCGTGGCGAGTAATCGCGACCGCAATAGCCTGAGCCTGTTCAGCATCGACCGCCAGAGCGGCGAGTTGCTTGAAGCCGGTGAGGTCCCCACGCCACTCAAGGACATCTACGGCATCTGCCTGTACCAGCCCGCCAGCGGTGAACTCTACGCATTTGCCAATGACAAGGATGGCACCTTCCTGCAATACCGCCTGAGTGCACCGGCTGGCCGTGTGCAGGGCGAGTTGGTGCGTCAGTTCAAGGTCGACAGCCAACCCGAGGGCTGTGTGGCCGATGACCAGCGCCAACGCTTGTTCATCGGTGAGGAAGATGTCGGCGTGTGGGCGATGGATGCCCGTGCCGAGCAACCGGCCACGCTCACTTCGGTGATCAAAGTAGGCGCGCAACTGCACGCGGACGTCGAAGGCCTGGCGCTGTATCAAAGCCCCGCACGGGATTACCTGGTGGTCTCCAGCCAAGGCAATGACAGCTACCTGGTGCTGGACGCCGAGCCGCCATTCGCTGTGCGCGGCGCCTTGCGCGTTGGCCTCAATGCGGCCGCCGGCATTGATGGCGCCTCGGAAACCGATGGCCTGGAGGTCACTGCCGTCAACCTCGGCGGGCCATGGAGCGAGGGCATGTTGGTGGTGCAGGACGGGCGCAAGCGCATGCCCGAGCAAGCCCAGAACTTCAAGTTCGTGCCCTGGGCCGAGGTGAGCCGTGCGTTGAAATTACCCTGAGCTGTCATCACGCAGTCATCCGTTTTTAATCGAATAGGAGCTTCACCATGCACGCGACGATGGAACATATGACGATCTGGAGCTTGATCAGCGACGCCAGCCTGTTGGTCAAGGCTGTGATGGTCACTTTGCTGCTGGCGTCCTTGCTCAGCTGGTACCTGATCATTCAGCGCAGCAGTGTACTGCGTGGTCTGGAACGGCAGCTCAACGGCTTCCTGGCGCGCTTTCGCGTCGTGTCGGACCTGCAACCTTTGTATCGCGAAACCGTGCAGGCGGGCGAGGGCGGTGTGGCGCCGATCTTCATTGCCGGCATGCAGGAATACCAACATCTGCACCACCACGATCCGGCAGTGCTCGAGGGTGTGGAGCGCGCCTTGCAGGTAGCGATCACCGAGCATGAGCTGGAGCTGGAAAAGGGCTTGCAGTTTCTGGCGACGGTGGGGTCGGTCAGCCCCTACATCGGCCTGTTCGGGACCGTGTGGGGCATCATGAATTCGTTCCTCGGCTTGTCGCAGGTGCAACAGGCCACGCTATCGACCGTGGCACCCGGTATTGCAGAAGCCTTGATTGCTACGGCCATTGGCCTGTTTGCGGCGATTCCGGCAGTGATCGCCTATAACCGTTTCGCGGCCCGCAGCCAGACCCTGCTCACACGCTACTACGCTTTCGGCAATGAACTGCAAGTGCACCTGCACCGCATGCTGCGCGGTACCTCGATCAACCTGGCCGTGGCCGCCTGAACAAGGAGCAAAGCGATGTTGATCAGGCCGCAACGCAAGCACGGGCCCAAGGCCGAGATGAATGTGGTGCCCTACATCGACGTGATGCTGGTGCTGCTGGTGATCTTCATGGTCACTGCGCCCATGCTCACCCAGGGTGTAAAGATCGAACTGCCCAAGGTCGCCGCCGAGGCGCTGGCCACCGATACGCGCCAACAGATCCTGACGTTGTCGGTGAAGGCGGACGGTGGCTACTACTGGAACCTGGGTGGCGAGCTGGATACGCGCCAGCAGACCGATAGCGCGGTGACCCTGGAAGAAATGAGCGCCAAGGTCATGCAGGTGGTGGCGGCGCGCAGCGATACCCAGGTGTATATCCGCGCTGACGACAATGCAGGTTATGGCCGTGTAGTGGCGGCCATGGCGGTGCTGCAGAAGGGCGGCATCAGCAATCTTGGGCTGGTGACAGAGGCCCCACAATGACAACGATGATCCTGCACAGTCCGGCACTGGCCTTGGCGCCCAACGGCGATGGTTTATGGCGTAAAAGCCTGGCAGCGAGTCTGGCCGTGGCGCTGCATGGTGCGGTGGCAGTGGCGTTGATGCTGGGCTGGTCGACGGAGCGACCAGGGGTGGATGCGCCGCGGGTGATGCACACGCAGTTGGTGGTTTTACCCGCTCCGGCGCCGGCGCCTGTGCCGACACCCGAGCCCGTAGCTGCCGCGCTGGCAGAACCTGTTGTCATCCCGGTACCGACCAGGCCGACGGTTGATCCGCAGGTGCAGGCGCAAAAGCTCGAGAAAGCCGCGCTGGCGCGCAAGCGGGTTGAAGAAAAGAAACTCGAGCAACAACAGCAGCGCATAGCGACCGAGCAGCGCAATCGGGAGTTGGAACAGCAACGTCTGAGTCAGGCGCGTGCCGCTTCGGAAAAAGCCCGAGCCGCCGTGCCTGCGCCTACCCCTGCATTCGACAGCCGCCAGTACCAACCCTTGAGCAAGGCCGCCCCCGACTACCCCGAACGTGCCCTGGACAAGAACATCGAAGGCGACTGCTCGGTGGAATACACCGTCAACACCCAGGGGCACGTGGAAAACCCCAAGGTATTGGACGGCTGTCACCCGTTGTTCATCAGGCCCTCATTGGCGGCGGCCAATACTTTTCGCTACCAGCCGAGAATCGTCGATGGCAAGGCTGTTGCCGTACCGGCAGTGCGCAACACCTTCCACTACCGCATCAAATGAGCTTCTCCAGCCACCTTCCCAAAACCTGGGTGGGAGCTGGCTTGCCGGCGATAGCGGTGGCTCAGTTGAATATTCAGTGACTGACACGCCGCCTTCGCGGGCAAGCCCGCTCCCACAGGGGATCTGTGGCAGATGCTGATTCTCTGGGCGATGCGTAACCAGTGTGGGAGCTGGCTTGCCTGCGAAAGCGGTGGCTCAGTTGAATATTCAGTGGCTGACACGCCGCCTTCGCGGGCAAGCCCTAATGCCAGTCAGTTAAGACAGAATCGGTAACTGTGGCGAGGGAGCTTGCTCCCGCTGGGGCGCGAAGCGGCCCCAAAAATGGGACTGCTACGCAGTCCAGCGGGAGCAAGCTCCCTCGCCACAAGTCACTGGTTGTCTGCTCTAGCTCTTAACTGACTGTCATTAGGGCAAGCCCGCTCCCACAGGGATCTGTGCCAGGAACTGATTTTTGTGGGCAATGCATGACCAGTGTGGGAGCTGGCTTGCCGGCGATAGCGGTGGCTCAGTTGAATATTCAGTGGCTGGCCCCCCCTTTGCGGGCAAGCCGTCAGACATTCGCGAGGTTACTTAACTCAAGGCCCGCCACATACCGTTCCAGATTAGCCAGGAACGTATCCGCAATTTCCTCCTTGCTGCGGGTCGAAATAGCCGAAGTATGCGGCGACAGCCGTACCCTCGGATGGCTGTACAGCGGATGCCCATCGGGCAGTGGCTCTGGCTCGGTGACGTCGAGGGAAGCCAGGCCGATCTGGCCGTTATCCAACGCGTGCAACAGCGCTTGCTGATCGAGCAGGCCACCGCGGGCGATATTGATCAGGTGCAGCCCCGGCTTTGCGCTGGCCAGTACATTACGATCGATGATATGCCGCGTTGCTTCGGTCAGGGGGGCCGCCACCACCAGGTGATCGGCGCGGGCAAACAGGTCGTGGATGTCCTTGGCCGCTTCCACGCCATCGAGGCCGAACGGGGTTGTGCTTTGACGCAGCGCCACCACCTTGAGCCCCAGTGCCAGAGCCTTTTGCGCCAGGCTTGTGCCAATCGCGCCAAAGCCCAAAAGGCCCAGCGTGGTGCCCTTGAGCGGGCGCAGCGCGGTGAACTGCCACTGGGCATCCTTTACCCAGATGTCCGGCAAATGCTTGGCCGCGGCAAAGATCGCCGCCAGGGCGAACTCGGCCAGGTTATCGGCGGCGCTGCCACGGGAAGTGGTCACGGGTGGGCCGTTGAATAGCCACTGGGGGTAGAAGTCGATACCCGACGACACCAGGTGCACCCACTGTGCGCCGTAGGGCCAGCCCGGTGGCGGGGTGTCGGGGGCGGTGTAGCCCCGCACATTGATCGGGCGCAGCAGCAGGATATTGGCGTGGGGCGGCAAGTCACTGGGCACACCGACCGGCACGCCGATTACCTGGGCTTGGGGGTGAAGTGGGGCAAGGCGCTCCCGGATCACCTGGTTGTAATCTTCGTCCAGTTGGCTGGCAATAATCACCTGGCTCATGTACGTTCCTTTTGGCGCTGGTTGAACACAGCTTTGCCGACGCCTTGCAGCACGGCGTCATTTTGCGGAGTGTGGACGCGGCTGCACAGCACATCGCGGTAATGCCGTTGCAGTGGGCTGTGCCGTGACAGGCCAGGGTTGCCCGAGGCTTCGATGGCCAGCTCGACCGCACGGATCGCATTGCCGGTCACCAGGTACTTCACTTGTGCGGCATTGGCCGTCGGCGTGTGGCCTGCGGCAGCAGCATCGAGCAGGCTACGGTTGGCGAACAGCAAAGTGTCGATATGGCCGACGGTCTCCTGAAAACGCGGCAGGGTGGACAGTGCCGCGCCGAGATTCGACGGCTTGCGCTCCTCCAGCCAGTCCACCAGCCAGTCTCGTGCCGCCTGGGCCACGGCGTCGTACACCGAGGACAACAACACCGACATCCAGAGGAATCCTTCGCCATCCAGCTCCGCTTGCGGGGCGCTCCAGGGACTGACGCTGACCGCATGGTCCAGGGGCACCCATACGTTGTCCAACACCACCTCATGGCTGCAGGTGGCGCGCATGCCCAAGTGGTCCCAGGTGTCGATGATGCTGACGCCGGGGCTGGCCTTGGGCACCAGCCAGGCGCCTACCAGCGGGTCGGCGTCATCGCTGCGCGCCCACACGCTGAACCAGCTCAGGCCATGGCTGCCGGTGGAGTAGAGCTTGCGCCCACTGATACGCCAGCCGTCGGCGGTGCGCACGGCGGTGGTGGCCGGCAAACCGCCACGGGCTGGGGTGCCAAGGTCAGGTTCGACACGCAGGGCATTGATCAGCGCGCCGTTCTGCACCGCCTCCTGCGCGACCTGCACGCGCAGGTGTGCGGGCCAGCTCTGGTTGTCTTGCAGGCGGGCGTGTTGCAGGTATTGCATCACCAGGATCAATGCCGTGGAGGGTTCGCCCTTGGCGATGGCGCTGATGACCTTGCGCGCCTGGGCCAGGCTGGCGCCACCGCCGCCGAGTTTTTTCGGCACGGTCAGGGCGATGAGTTGGTGTTGGTGCAGGAGCTTGAAATTAGCGTGGGGGAAGGCGCCGCTTTCGTCATAGAGGGGCGCGGTACTGGCCAGCTCGGCGCTGAGATGATCAAGCAGGGCGTCGAAATCGACGGCTTCCACAGCCTTGAGAGACGGTTGAGTCATAAGTCTGTACTCGGTCAAAAATGTGGGAGGGTGGCAAGCCCTGACCCCCTTGTAGGAGCGAGCTTGCTCGCGAAAAACTCACAGGCGCCGCGTTTATTCAGGAAGTACGCGTTATCGTGGGCGTTCTTCGCGAGCAAGCTCGCTCCTACAGGGGGTAGTATTCAGGCCAGGGCTTGTTCGGTGGCTTCGATCACGCTGTAGCGGTTCGCTGGCACTTCCAGGCCGAGGTTGTCCCGTAGGGTGTGGCCGCTGTACTCGGTACGGAACAACCCTCGCTGTTGAAGCACCGGCACCACCAACTCAGTGAAGTACTGCAGGCCATCCGGCAGTACCGAGTTGATGATGAAACCATCGCTGGCGCCGCTCTCGAACCAGGTCTGGATGGCATCCGCGACCTGTTCCGGGGTGCCGACAAAGTCGCGCTGGGGCCGCGAGAAACGCAGGGCCACTTCGCGCAGGGTCAGGCCTTCGTCACGGGCCAGTTGCTTGATACGTTCGGAGCCCCCTTTCTGGCTGTTGGCGCCCAGGTCGCCCAATTCAGGGAAGGGCGCATCCAGCGGGTACTGGCTGAAATCATGGTCGTTGAACGGCCTGCCGAGGGCGACAATGGCGTCTTCCACGGTGACCAGCGCCACGGCTTGCTGGTAGCGGCTTTCCACTTCGGCGGCATCGCGCCCGACAATCGGGCGGATGCCCGGCAGGATCGACAGGCTGTCCGGGTCGCGGCCAAAGCCCTTGGCGCGGCGTTTCAAATCGGCGCTGTAGGCCTTGGCCTCATCGATAGTTTCCACATGCACAAAAATCGCATCGGCGTTTTCGGCGGCAAAGTTACGCCCATCCTCCGAAGTGCCCGCCTGGAAAATCGCCGGTTGGCCCTGGCGCGAACGCGCGATGTTCAGCGGGCCTTTGACCGAGAAGAATTCGCCCTTGTGGTTAAGCGCATGCAACTTGCCTGGGGTGAAGAATTCGCCGCTGTGCTTGTTATAGGCAAAGGCGTCGTCCTCCCAGGAATCCCACAGGCCCTTGACCACATTCAGGTGTTCCTTGGCGATGCGGTAGCGCACGGCGTGGGGCGGATGCTCGGCCTTGCCGAAGTTATCGGCGGTGCCACTCAGCCACGAGGTGACGACGTTCCAGCCGGCGCGGCCGCCGCTGATGTGGTCCAGGGAGGCGAACTGGCGTGCTACCTGGTAAGGCTCGGTGTAGCTGACGGTCACGGTGGCGACCAGGCCGATATGAGTGGTCAGCGCGGCCAGGGCCGAGAGGATCGTCAGCGGCTCGAAACGGTTGAGGTAATGGGGGCTGGACTTGGGGTGGATATGCAGGCTGTCGGCGATGAACACGAAGTCGAACCGGGCGGCTTCGGCCAGTTCGGTCTGCTGCTTGTAGAAGCCGAAATTGGTGCTGGCGTCGGGTTGTGCCTGCGGGTGGCGCCATTCGCCCCAACCGTGGCCGACACCGTGCACCATAGCACCGAGTTTCAATTGACGTGGCTTGCTCATGTTCTGCTCCTTAGCGCGAGGCTTGTTCGAGGGGGATACGCTTGGCGTTGAAGCTGGAATCGAAGCCCTGGGAGACGTCGATGTGTTTGCTCAGCAGGCCTTCTTTTACATAGGTGTCGGCGGTGGCTTGCAGGCCATGGATCACCGTATCGTCAATCGTGACCGGGGAAAGATGGGTGTCCTGGGCCACTTCTATATGCACGGCCAGTGGCAGGCCAGTGATCTTGGCCTGGGCAGCGGCGTATTGCTCGGGATGGGTATTGGCCCAGGCGTAGGCGCGATCAATGCGGGCGACAAAGTCGTCCAGTTGCACGCGCTTGTCGGCAATGGCTTGGCCGGTGGCGGCGAAGTACAGATGATTGCTCAGCAGGTGCTTGCCGCTCACCAGCACGCGAGCATTGCTCTGTGAGGTGACCACGGTGGTGTAAGGGTCCCACGTCGCCCAGGCATCGGCGGTGCCGTTGTCGAGTACCAGCCGGGACTCGGCGGGCAGCAGGAAGATGAACTGCACATCCTGGGTGGTCAGCCCGGCATCGTTCAGGGCCTTGATCGCCAGGTAGTGCCCGATGGAGCCGCGCCCGGTGACGATCTTCTTGCCCTTGAGGTCGGCCGCGGTCTTGATCGGTGAATCCTTGGGCACCAGCAGCGCCGTGGTGTTACGGCCCTCGGCATGGATGATGCTGATCACCTTGATCGAGGCACCGGCGCCGAGGGCGAACACATAAGGGGCATCGCCCAGGGCGCCGATATCCACAGCGCCGGCGTTCAGCGCTTCGCCCAGGGGCGAGGCCGAGGGGAATTCCGACCATTTGATCTCGTAGGGCACGTTCTGGCTTTCGCCCGAGGCTTCCAGCAGCGCCTTGATCGTGGATTTCTGGTTGGCCACGCGCAGCGGTTGCAGGTCGCCAGCCTGGACGGTGGAAAGCAGGCCGAGGGCGAGGGCAGCGCCCAGCAACAGGCGTTTGAATGGAATGGCGTACAGCATGGGAAAAACTCCAGGCGTTGGGTAAAGGAAAGTACCTCCGCCTGGAGAAGGGGTCGGTTGAGCGAAACGGTGCAGCGGTGAATCAGATCACGTAGAAACCATGGGTGCCGTCGCGGGCCAGTTGTTCCACGAGGCCGAACTCCCAATCCAGGTAAGCCTGCATGGCTTCCCGAGGGTTGTCGGTGCCTTCGTAAGGGCGGCGGTAGCGGTCGATACGCGGGGACGCCAAGTGGCTTTCGCCTGACTCAAGGGGCAGTTGCGCTTGGATCCAGCCGGCCGTGCCGTCCTGCAGCAAAAAGACCGGCTTGCCGGTGAGGGCCTCGACTTCCGGCACGGCCAGGCGCGCCAGTTGGCTGCTGCCGCAGGTCAACACATAGCGCTGGGCGCTCGGTACCTTGCTCAGGGCCTCGGGCAGTTGCGCGCGTAGCACCCACCGAGCGCCGGGGATATGACGTTTCACGTAGTTGGCGCTGGCCGTGAAGTCCAGCACCTGCGTGTCGCCATGGCCGAGCCAGTCGGCAAGGGTGTGGGGGCTGATCAGTTCGGCCTGGGGCGGCGGCGGTACTGGCGCGACCCATGCGCCGCGCTCGCTGAAGTGCTCCGCTTGCAGGTCATCCAATACGTACACCTGCCAGCCCAACTGGGCCAGCCACGACGCGGACATATTGGCGCGCACACCGTCGTCGTCCACCAGGACCAGGCGCGCACCGCGCACACTGGCAACGTGGTCGGTTTCCTGCACCAGTTGCCCGCCCGGGGTGGCGCGGGCGCCCGGCAGGTGGCCGGCTTCGAATTCTTCTACGGTGCGCACATCGAACAGGTAGGTGGTGCGGGTCGCGTCCTGTTGCCAGCGGTGCAGATCATTGAGCGTCGCACGCTTGACCCCGGCTTTATCGGCAACACCATGTGCCTTTTGGGCGGCGAGTTGGCGATGGTTTTCCGAGGTCGGCGCAAAGCGGCGCGCCTGGCCATGGTCGAGGGTCTGCCCGGCCAAGGTCCAGCCGATGGTGCCGTTGCGCAGGGCTGCCACCGGGTTGGGGAGGCCGGCGTTGATCAACGACTGAGTGCCGATAATGCTGCGGGTGCGCCCGGCGCAATTGACGATGATGCGCGTGGCTGGATCGGGCGCCAGCTCACGGGCGCGCAACACCAACTCGGCCCCCGGCACGCTGATGCTGCTGGGGATGCTCATGGTCTGGTATTCGTCGAAGCGGCGCGCATCGAGCACCACCACATCGGCCTGGCTGTCGAGCAGGGCCTGGACCTCTTCGGCGGCCAGGGACGGTGTGTGGCGCTGGCTCTCCACCAGTTCGCCAAACGCCTTGCTGGGTACATTGACGTCGATAAACAGCTCGCCACCGGCCCGACGCCAACCGTCCAGCCCATCCTCCAGCAGGCTGACCTGGGTGTAGCCCAGTGCAACCAGGCGTTCGGCGGCGCGCTGGGCCAGCCCTTCGCCGTTGTCGTACAGGGTGACTTGGGTATCGCGGCGTGGAATGCGCGCGTACACCTCCAGTTCCAGCTTGGACAAGGGAATATTCGCGGCGAACAGCGGATGGGCCTCGGCAAAGGGGGCTTCTTCGCGCACGTCGATCAGCGCGACTTCTTCGCGTGCCAACAGGGCCTGGCGAATCTGCGCAAAGCTGCGGGTCGATAGGGTGGTCATAGGGCAGGGCTCTTTTCTTTGGACAGGTCCCAGATGTTCGGGAGATAGGCGTTGGAATAACCGGAGATAAACAGTTTCTCGCTGCCGTCGGGTTGATACACCGCCCGGCGCACCGCGCCGATATTGGCGCCGTATACGTGGATGCTGATGGACACTTGGTCGCCGTGGGCATTGCTGACCTGATGGATATCGCCGACCTTGGGCGACACCGCCTCGACCTGGCCCGGCAGCAATTGCACGGGTTCGCCTTGCGCTACCAGGCCGCCGCCCGGTGCCCGGGCAAACCCCTGGGAAACCTCCGCGCCGCGCAACATACCGATCAGCCCCCACACCCGGTGGTCATGAATCGGCGTGCGTTGCCCTGGCCCCCACACAAAGCTGACCACGCTGAATCGCTGGCGCGAATCGGCATGTAGCAAGAATTGCTGGTAGCGCTCGGGGTCGGGCTGGGCGAATTCGTCGGGCAGCCAATCATCGTGGCTGACCAGTTGCGCCAGCAGCTTGCCGCCACGGTGCAGCAGGTCGCCTTCACGCGGGTTGCCGTCGATCAATTCCGCCAGGGCGCCTATGAAGGCTCTGAGTCTCTCGGGGTGTCGGGCCTGGGTCATGACCATTCCATCGGGCTGTTGGTATGCTTTTATCTAAGCATAATGTTTATTTTTAATATGCTATTTTTTAATGATTAGCTTATAGCCGGAGGTAATTTAGAACCGGTTTGAATAGTGTTAGACGTTATTGATCACTGGTTGGGCTATCCAGACCTGTGTGCGGCCACTATGCTTCACGCACATCTTAATGACTGATCTGTATGTGCGGCCCAAATGAAAATTGACGATATCGATGCCTTTGTCGAAGTGATTCGTTGCCAGTCCATCAGCCATGCCGCCGCGTCGTTGCAGCTGACCCAGCCAGCCATCACCCGCCGCGTGCAGAACTTCGAGCAGGCTCTGGGAGTGGAACTGTTCGACCGCAACACCAAGCCCCTCAAGCCAACGCTGATCGGTACCCGTGTCTATGAGCAATGCCGGTTGATCCTGCGCGAGATGGATGCCCTGCGCGAACTGGTGGCCACCGATGCACCGCCCACCGGCGTGCTGCGCCTGGGCGTACCGCAGACCATCGGCGATGTGGTGCTGCTGGACGCACTCAAGCACCTGCGCAGCGAATACGCCGACTTGCGTGCCCAGGTTGCCACCGGCTGGGGCAGCCAATTGGTCGGCAAGATCGAACGCGGCGAACTGGATGCGGCGGTGGCGTTGTTCCCCGCGGGCAAGATCTTCCCGGACAACCTGGTCGGTGAGTCCATCGGCAAGATGGAGTTGGTGGTGGTCTGTGCCAAGGCGCAGTTGCCGAAGAAGCCTTGCAAGCTGGCGGACGTGTACCAGAGCGGTTGGATCCTCAACCCGGACGGTTGCGGGTTCCGTGCGGGGTTGCAGCGGACCTTGTCTGACCAGGGCCTGGCGCTGCGGGTAAACCTGGAAACCTTTGGCACCGAACTGCAACTGGGCCTGGTGGCCGACGGCCTCGGCCTTGGCCTGGTGCCACGTCCGTTGCTGGAACGCAGTGCTCATCGCGAGCAGCTGGCGGCGATGCCCCTCAAGGACTTCAAACCGGTGATGGATTTGTGGCTGATCTATCCGCATTTTCTCGGCAACCTGCAAGGGCCGGTGGATGCGTTTGGTCAATGGGTGGCAGACGCTTTGCACAAGATCCGCAGCGCTGCCTGACGCTCTGCCAGCCGACGCTTATCCACCTGACCCCCCGCCGAACCCAATGTGGGAGCTGGCTTGCCTGCGATGACGGCCTGACAGCCGACATTTACCTACCAGACACCCCCGCAATCCAACTGTGGGAGCTGGCTTGCCTGCGATAGCGGCCTGACAGTCGATACAGTTATACCGAGTACATATCCATTCCTGCGGTAACGGCCACTTAGGGTTCCGCTTTTACAGCGGCTCACTTTTG
>NZ_JBWKRA010000045.1:0-15010 GCF_059419065.1 Pseudomonas sp. GW821-FHT07B01
GCTCTGCTGAAAGGGCAAAGCGAATATCAGCCAAAAGTTGGTTGAGGGTTGCCCCTCAACCATAGAATCTCCCACATGTTTATCTGCGTTATGCCTGTTCCAGCTGCGCCAGCCGTTCTTCCAGTGCGGCAATCCGCGCTTCCAGCTCTTCAATCCGCTCCACCGAAACAGCCCCCGCGCTACGCTCTACCGGATTACCCCGTGCGGTCATAATCGCCTCAATATCCGCTGGGTCCCCCAACGCATGGGTGTACCGGTCTTCCCGCTGCCCCGCCTGACGCGGCACCAGCAGCGCCAGTCCCCGAGCAATCAGGCGTTCGAGCTGATGCACAACCTGTTCGGCATCCTCAAAGTCATGCATACGCCCGCTGCGGGTGAGCAACTCGTTGACGGTCTGCGGCCCCCGCAGGAACAGCAGCCCGGTCAGGATCACCTGGGCCGGCACCAGTTCCAGGGCCTTGTCCACACGGTGCTCCCAGCGGTCGGCGCGGCTGCCCATCACCAAGCGCGTGAAGCCTTGGCCTTCGAGCGCGCGCAGGCTCTGGCCGACCTGGCCTTGGCTGAGGTTCATCACCGGCTCGCGGCTGGTCTTCTGGTTGCAGGCCAGCACCAGCGCGTTGAGCGTCAGGGGGTAGGTTTCCGGGTTAGTCGCCTGTTTCTCGATCAGGCAGCCCAGGATGCGGATTTCCGTGCTGTTCAGGCGCGGCTCAGGGGTGTCGGTGTCGTGCTCGGCGGTCATCGCGCTTTCCCTATGCAGTGAAGCCCCTTAGCCTAAGCTTGAAAAAATAAAAGACAAGCGCCAGGCATGGCTATAATCGCGGCTGGTTCCAACCCCGCCATTACCGTGAGACTGTCATGACTATTTCCCTGTACGCCGCTTCCATCCCGGTCTTCAAGCAAATGCTCAACGCCCTCAGCGATGTGCTGAACAAAGCTGAAGCCCATGCCAGCGCCAAGAACATCGAGCCCAACGCCTTGCTGCAAGCGCGCCTGTTCCCGGACATGTTCCCGTTGGTGCGCCAGGTGCAGATCGCCGTGGACTTCGCCAAAGGTGTGTCGGCACGCCTGGCCGAGATCGAAGTACCGAAGTACGAAGACAGCGAAGTCACCTTTGCCGACCTGCAAGCGCTGATCGCGAAGGTCCTGGCTTTCGTCGACACCATCAAGCCCGAGCAGATCGACGGCAAGGAAGGCATCGAGATCGTCACCCGACCAGGCACCCCGAAAGAGAAGCGCTTCAGCGGCCAGTCCTACCTGCTGACCTACGGCCTGCCGCAGTTCTTCTTCCACGTCACCACCGCTTACGCTTTGTTGCGTCACAACGGTGTGGAAGTGGGCAAGCGCGATTACATGGGCGCGTTCTAAACACGCAGGTACAAAAAAAGCCCGGTGCCGTTCTCTGCGAACGTCACCGGGCTTTTTTATGGGGCTGTGTTAAGCGGCCTGTTCTTCCTTGCCCAAACACGCCGCTGCGGTAAACAGCACATCGGTAGACGAGTTGAGTGCGGTTTCCGCCGAGTCCTGCAGCACGCCGATGATGAAACCTACAGCCACAACCTGCATGGCGATTTCACTTGGAATACCAAACAGGCTGCATGCCAGCGGGATCAGCAGCAGCGAGCCGCCAGCCACGCCGGAAGCGCCACAGGCGCAAATGGCCGCGACCACGCTGAGCAGCACGGCGGTTGGCAGGTCCACGGTAATCCCGAGAGTGTGCACAGCCGCCAGGGTCAGCACGGTGATAGTGATGGCGGCGCCGGCCATGTTGATGGTGGCACCGAGGGGGATCGACACCGAGTAGGTGTCTTCATGCAGGCCCAGGCGTTTGCTCAACGCCAGGTTGACCGGAATGTTCGCTGCCGAGCTGCGCGTGAAGAAGGCGGTGATGCCGCTTTCACGCAGGCACATCAGCACCAGCGGGTACGGGTTGCGGCGCAGTTTCCAGAACACGATGGCCGGGTTGATCACCAACGCCACGAAGAGCATGCAGCCGATCAGCACCACCAGCAGATGGGCATAGCCGAGCAGGGCGCCGAAACCCGAGGTGGCCAGGGTGGAGGCCACCAGGCCAAAGATGCCCAGCGGGGCGAAGCGGATCACCACGCGCACGATCAGGGTGACGCCGTTGGACAAGTCGTCCAATACCGTACGGGTGGTTTCACCGGCATGGCGAATGGCGATGCCCATGCCAATGGCCCAGGCCAGGATGCCGATGAAGTTGGCGTTCATCAGCGCACTGACCGGGTTATCCACCACGCTGAGCAATAGGCTTTGCAGCACCTCGCCGATACCGCCGGGGGCGCTTACCGTGGCGTCATGGGTGACCAGTACCAAGGCAGACGGGAACAACATACTGGCGACCACTGCAACCACGGCGGCGGAAAAAGTGCCGAGCAGGTACAGAAACAGGATCGGGCGGATGTGGGTTTCCTGACCGTGCTTGTGGTTGGCAATGGAAGCCATGACCAGCACAAACACCAGGATCGGCGCGACAGCCTTCAGCGCCGTGACAAACACCTTGCCGATAAAACCGGTGGCGCGCGCGGCCTCGGGGAACAGCAAGGCCAGCACGATCCCGGCAATCAGGCCGATGACAATTTGGGTGACCAGGCTGACGCGCATTAAACGTTGCAACAGGGAAGGGGCAGCAGTCATAAAGAGTTGTCTCTAGTTTTTTTAGTAGGGCACAGCATTGCAGGCAGAAAGTACTGTAGGAAGTAGGCGCGAAGTCTAGCATGCTGTAGGACACGTCTCGTTTGCTGCGGCATTCCGTCACCCGTTTCAGTCGGGCTTGGTCAAATCCAGACATGTTCTGTTAAGATTCCCCCCTCTCATCTTTCCTCTCCGTCAGCGGGCCCTTCGGGCTGTCGTTGATGTCGTCGTTTCTGGAGTTTTCATGTTGTTTCCTATCCTGCTGCTGTCAGCCGCCGGTTTTACCGTGCTGACCACAGAATTCGTCATCGTCGGCCTGTTGCCGTCGATTGCTCGGGACCTGAACGTCAGCGTGTCCCAGGCGGGGCTGCTGGTGACGCTGTTCGCGTTCACCGTGGCAGCGTTCGGCCCGTTCCTCACCGCCTACTGCGCGCGCTTTTCGCGCAAGCGCCTGTTTATCAGCATCCTGATCATGTTTGCAGCGGCCAATACCGTGGCGGCATTGGCGCCGAATATCTGGGTGATGGCCATGGCCCGTTTGATTCCCGCCTTGGGCTTGCCAGTGTTCTGGGCCCTGGCCAGCGAAACGGCGGTAGACATTGTCGGCCCTGAGTTCGCTGGGCGTGCGATTGAAAAAATCGGCTTTGGCATTGTTTGTGCCACCGTATTTGGTATTCCGGTGGGCACGCTGATTTCCGATATGTTCGGCTGGCGCACCGCGTTCGCCGTGCTTGCGGTGATTGCCCTGGCCAAGGCATTGCTGCTGTATGTCTACCTGCCGGTTACCGCGGCCAAGCACCAGCAGGCCAGCTTGCGCTCGCAATTCAAGATCCTGCGCAGCCCAGTGATGCAGGGGCATATCCTGCTGTCGATCCTGGTGTTCAGTGGCATGTTCACCGCCTATACCTACTTGGCAGATATCCTTGAGCAGTTGGCCGGGTTCGACGGCACCTTGGTGGGCTGGTGCCTGATGGGCTTTGGCGCGGTCGGGCTGATTGGCAACTCCCTCGGCGGACGTGCCGTGGATCGTCACCCATTGATCGCGTCCATGGTGTTCTGCGGGTTCATGATCGCGGGCATGGTGGCGGTGGTGCCGGCGATTCACTCGACCATCGGCCTGGCCGCGGCGATGGCGGTGTGGGGCGTGACCCAGGCGGCGATGTTCCTGGTCAGCCATGTGCGCTTGATGAAGGCCGCGCCTCATGCGCCGGCGTTTGCGGCGTCGCTGAACATTGCCGGCGCCAACCTCGGCATTGGCCTGGGCGCGATGGTGGGCGGGCATGTCATCGACACCCTGGGCCTGGGCAGCCTGGGGTTTGCCGCTTCGGGGTTTATCCTGGTGTCGATCCTGCTCGCACTGTGGCTGATGACCGCCAAACCCACGGCGCTCAATGCCTGAGCGATCAGGGCAGGGCGGTAAACAACTCCCGCCGGGCACCCTCGGTAATTGCCACAATGCCGGGGTGCTTGACCTTGCGCTCCACTGAGATCGCATAAAACGACTCGGTCACTGCATCGGTCTGGCCGATCAGCGCCACGCCGTATTGGCGCACCACCTCGTCGGCGATCACGCTGGGCGCGATAAAAATCCCGCTGCCGGATTGCCCGAACGCCTGCATCAAGGCGCTGTCGTCGAACTCGCCGATGATGCGGGGTTGAATCTGCTGTTCGGCAAACCAGCGCTGCAACCGGCTGCGCACTACGGTCTCAGCGCCCGGAATCAACAGCGGTGCGCCCTGCAAACACTGTGGGAAATCCCCTCCATGCTGGTCAGCCAACGCCTGGGTGGCGAAAAAACTGATGCCGCATTCTCCCAGCTTCTGGCTGTAGCCCTTGATGTCCAAGTGCGTGGGCATGGGGCTGTCGGAAATCACCAGGTCCAGGCGCTGGATCGCCAGGTCGGCCAGTAAACGTTCGAGTTTGTCTTCACGGCAGGTGATGCGGATCGGTTCGCTCAACTCCATGGTCGGCGCGATCAACCGGTACACGATGGACTTGGGCACCACATCCGCCACCCCAACGCGGAACGGGATCTGCTGCTCGTCAGGCTGGGCGCGCAGCATCGCCTCCAGTTCATTGCCGGTCTGGAACATCTGCTCGGCGTAGGGCAGCGCCTGGCGCCCGGCTTCGGTCAGTTCAAGCTGGCGCCCGACCCGCTGAAACAGGGCAATACCGAAGGTCTGCTCCAACAGGCTGATCTGCCCGCTGATGGTCTGCGGCGTGAGGTTCAACTGCTCACAGGCGCGCACGATGCTGCCGGTCTTGGCTACCACCCAGAAGTAATGCAGCTGTCGATAATTGAGCATGCTCGCTTACACTTCGCAAAAACCGAAGTATACGCGAGAAAAATACGAATTTTACTGAACTGTTCGCCTGCATAGAATGCCTCGCTATCGAGGGGCCACTATTTGGACCCAAGGGTTCTAACGAGGAATACATCATGAAACTCAATTCCCTGGGCGCGGCGTCGTTGCTTGCGCTTTCATTGATAGGGGTCAGCGGCTGTGATCAAGTCGAGAAAAGCGCGCAACAGGTGCTGGGCAAGGCTACCGAGTCGGCCAAGCAGGCCATCGACGACACCCACAAGGCCGCCGAGCAGGCATTGAGTGAAGCAACCCAGGGCTTGATCAGCCCTGAGAAGCAGGAAAAGGACGCCGAAAACGCTGCTGAATCCGACACCAAAGAAACCTAATTCCCCAGCACTACCACGTCAGGACTGACCTATGGATTACCTTTTACAACTGGCCGCCAGCCCCACCGCCTGGGTCGCACTGGCTACCTTGATCGTCATGGAAATCGTGCTGGGCATCGATAACCTGATCTTTATCTCGATCCTTACCAATAAACTGCCGGAGAAGCACCGGGCCAAGGCGCGGCGCATTGGTATCAGCATGGCGTTGATATTGCGCCTGGGCCTGTTGAGCACCATCGCGTTCATCGTGCAATTGACGACACCGGTGTTCGAAGTATTCGGCCAGGCGTTCTCGTGGAAGGACATGATCCTGATCGCCGGCGGCCTGTTCCTGGTGTGGAAGGCAACCACCGAGATCCATCACAGCATGGACCCGGAGCCTGAAGAGAAGGCAACCGTCAGCAATACCGTGACCATCGGCTTTGCTGCCGCCATCGGCCAGATCCTGATGCTCGACCTGGTGTTCTCCATCGACAGCATCATCACCGCCGTGGGCATGACCGAGCACTTGCCGATCATGATCATTGCCGTGGTGGTCTCGGTGATCGTGATGCTGGTGGCCGCTGAACCGTTGGCCAAGTTCATCAACGACAACCCGACCGTGGTGATGCTGGCCCTGGGCTTCTTGATCATGATCGGCATGACGCTGATCGCCGAAGGCTTCGGCGCCCACGTGCCAAAAGGCTACGTGTATGCGGCCATGGCCTTCTCGGCGGCGATCGAATGCTTGAACATCGCCCGGCGTAACCGGCACGCACGTTTGCTCGCTGCGCGTCAGTAACCGCTGAACAAACAGGCCGGCTGTGCTCACAAGAGCCCAGCCGGCCTTTTGCTGTCTGCTAGAATCGGCCCACTTGATAGCTTGAGGTCCCCCATGAACGAGCCGATTCGCCTTACCCAGTACAGCCACGGTGCGGGTTGCGGTTGCAAGATTTCGCCCCAGGTCCTGGAAGTGATCCTTGCGGGCAGCGGTGCACAGAACCTCGACCCCAACCTGTGGGTGGGCAATGCCTCCCGCGACGATGCGGCGGTATACGCCATCGACGACGAGCGCGGCGTGGTGTCCACCACGGACTTTTTCATGCCTATTGTCGACGACCCATTCGACTTCGGCCGCATCGCCGCCACCAATGCCATCAGCGACATCTACGCCATGGGCGGCGATCCCTTGATGGCCATCGCCATTCTCGGCTGGCCGGTCAATGTGCTCGCGCCGGAGATTGCCCGCGAAGTGATTCGCGGCGGTCGGGCGGTGTGCGACGCGGCGGGCATCCCGCTTGCGGGCGGGCATTCCATCGACGCGCCGGAGCCGATCTTCGGCCTGGCCGTGACCGGCATCGTGCAAAAGCGCCATATGAAGCGTAACGACACGGCCACTGCCGGTTGCCGCCTGTACCTGACCAAGCCCCTGGGCATCGGCATCCTCACCACCGCCGAGAAGAAGGGCAAGCTGCGCGAGGCGGATATCGGCCTGGCCCGTGACTGGATGTGCACCCTCAACAAGCCGGGCAGCCGTTTCGGCAAGTTGGCCGGTGTAACGGCCATGACCGATGTCACCGGTTTCGGCCTGCTCGGCCACCTGGTGGAAATGGCCGATGGCAGTGGCCTGACGGCCCGTATCGACTATGCAAAGGTTCCGCGCCTGCCGGGGGTGGAGTATTACCTGGACCAGGGCTGTGTGCCGGGTGGCACCTTGCGCAACTTTGAAAGCTACGCCAGCAAGCTGGGGCGTGTGCAGGAGCTGCACAAGCGCGTGCTGTGCGACCCCCAGACCAGCGGTGGCTTGCTGATCGCCGTTACCCCGGAAGGTGATGCCGAGTTCCACGCCGTCGCCGCCGAGCTGGGCCTGGCCCTTGAGCCTATCGGTGAACTGCTGGAGCGACAGACCAACGCGGTTGAGGTGATTTGATGGCAACGGACATCACCGATTACCGCGACATTTTCCTCAACGACCGCCCGATGATGGATACCCGCGCGCCGGTCGAATTCACTAAGGGCGCGTTCCCCGGGGTGATCAACCTGCCGCTGATGACCGACGATGAGCGCCAGCGAGTCGGCACCTGTTACAAGCAGCAAGGCCAGCAAGCGGCAATCGTGCTGGGGCATGAACTGGTGTCGGGGGCAATCAAGGCCGAGCGCATAGAACAGTGGGCGCAGTTTGCCCAGGCTAACCCCAATGGCTACCTGTACTGCTTTCGGGGCGGCCTGCGTTCGCAGATCGTGCAGCAATGGTTGAAAACCGAAGCCGGCATCGAATACCCCCGCGTCGGCGGTGGCTACAAGGCCATGCGCACCTTCCTGTTGGACACCCTGGAGCAGGCGACTGCCCAGTGTGATTTCGTACTGCTGGGCGGCATGACTGGCACCGGCAAGACCGAAGTGCTCGGCCAACTGCGCAATGCCTTGGATTTGGAAGGGCACGCCAACCATCGCGGTTCCAGCTTCGGCAAGCGCGCGACGGCGCAACCCTCCAATATCGACTTCGAAAATCGCCTGGCGGTGGATTTACTGAAGAAGCGCGCAGATGGTATCGAGCAGTTTGTGGTCGAGGACGAGAGCCGCATGATCGGCAGCTGTGCGCTGCCGCTGCCATTGCACAAGGGCATGCAGACGTTTCCGATGGTGTGGCTGGAAGACAGCGTCGAGGGCCGTGTCGAGCGCATCCTGAAGGATTACGTGGTGGATCTGTGCGCCGAGTTCATTGAGGTGTTTGGGGAAATCGGCCAGCGATTATTTGCCGAGCGCCTGACCCAGAGCCTGGCCAATATTCACAAGCGCCTGGGCGGTGAGCGTTTCCAACGGCTGCAGGCGGTGTTGCAGGAGGCCCTGGCCGAACAGGCACGCAGCGGCGCAGTGGAGTTGCATCGGGTATGGATTGAAGGCTTGTTGCGTGAGTATTACGACCCGATGTATGCGTTCCAGCGCGAGAGCAAGGGCGCGCGTATCGAGTTTGCCGGGGAGCAGGGGGCGGTGGTGGAGTATTTGCGTGAGCGGGCGGCCCGGGTGGGGTGACCTTTCGGACGCTATCGCAGGCAAGCCAGCTCCCACCTTTGTATGTATTCACACTTCAAAAGGTGGGAGCTGGCTTGCCTGCGATGAGGCCATCAGCCCCACTGAAACTCTAAAGAATTACCGCTCCAATCAACCCACACACCACCCCCACCAGCATGGTCAAGCCGGCCACCGTCACCAGCACCCGCGCATCGAAATCCTTGCGCAGCATCAACAGCGACGGCAGGCTCACGCTCGGCAGGGTCATCAGCAAGGCGACGGCCGGGCCGGTGTCCATGCCCAGGGTCATCATGGTTTGTACGATGGGAATCTCTGCCGCTGTCGGAATCACGAACAGCGTGCCCACAATCGCCAGCGGCACCAGCCACACCAGGCTGTCGGCCATCGCCCCGTCCACATGAGGGAACAGCCACACCCGCGCCGCGCCGAGGATCAGCACCGCCAGGATATACACCGGGATAGTGCTCCAGAACAGTTGCCACAGCGTGCGTAACCAGCGGCTCAGGAACGGCTGCGACTCCACCGTGCTGACGTCGGCAACGGCCTCCAGCGCGGCTTCCGGCACATGGTCCGGGCGCGCAATACGCTGTGCCACCAGGGACACGCCCACCACCAGCACAATCCCCGCCACCAGCCGCAGCGCGGTGAAACCCCAGCCCAGCACAAAGCCCATGAACACCAGTGTGGCCGGGTTCAATACCGGGTTGGCAATCCAGAACGCCAGCGCCGCGCCGACCGACACCTGCTGGCGGCGCATGCCCGCCGCCACCGGGGCCGCGCAGCAACTGCACATCATCCCCGGCAGGGCGAACAGCCCTCCGCGCAGGGTCGAGCCCAGCCCGGCGCGGCCAAACAGGCGCAGCAGCCAGTCGCGAGGGATCAATACCTGCAGCAATGAACCGAGGATCACTGCCAGTACGGCGGCTTTCCAGATGGCCAGGAAATACACCTGGGCATAGGCCAGCGCCGCCGCCAGGGGCGAGCTTTGCTGGTCATTGAGAATCGAGGCGCCAATGCTGTGGTTGTCGGCCGCTACAAACGCCTTGAGGTAGTAGGGCGACCACTTCACATAGTAGAGGCCGATGCAGGCCACCAGGAGAAACAGCGCGGGTTTGCACCAGAATGCCCAGCCGCGGTTGGGCTGGGTGGAAGCGAGGTTGGACATGGAGAGGATCCGCAGGTGAGTCGATAGCCCGGCATCATACGCCCCTGCGGCCCAAGCTTCAGATATCTGCGCTGACCTGGGTCGGGGCCGGGCAGTTTTCCCCGCCGTTATTCAGCCCTTGCTTGTAGTTGCGGCTGAGCAGCGAAGCCTTGCCGTTGTGCCAGGTCAATGTCAGCACGTACAGGGAGTCATAGTCATTTCCAGACCAATCATCGGTAATGGTGTGTTTTTCGCCAGATGCTTCGCTGGCGACTTTGTTGATCAGTTCCGGCAAGTAACCGTGGGACCAGGCCGTGTAGATGGTCGCGTTGCGGTACTTGTCCTCGACCAGTTCTTCGGCCAGGGCACTGGTGTCATTCGCTGAGAACTCGATATTCACCGGCAGGCCGAGCTTGATCGCGCTGGGGCTGATGGTGATCAGTGGGCGAATGTAGCTGTAGGAGTTATCCAGTTCGCCTTCCTCGACGTTGCGCGTCGGGTTGGCAGCGAACACATAGTTGGCTTTGCCGAACTTTTCCGGCAACAGGGTCGCCAGGTTCATGGCGCGGTTCAGGCCCTGGCAATTGAGTTGGCCCAGGCCACCGGCGGGTTTTTCGCCGTGGCGCAGGAATACCAGGGTTTGCACGCCATCGACCGGTTGCGCACGGCTTTCACGGGCGTCCAGGGCGGTGACGATGGCAGCGCTGACCAGCAGCAGCGGCAATACCATGTAGGAATAACGTTTGAGTTGTGGCACAAGGCGCAGAGGCTTGATCTTCATGATAGGTTCGAGTCTTCGTGCGTCGGGTTAAGGCGGACAAGCCCGGCCCCAGTGACGCATCAGCGTCCTGCGGTGTTCCCTGTCGATATAGCAAGCAGCCTCCATTCATTGTTCGGGCGCTCTTAAGAGTGCATTCGGGCGCTTTGGTTCGCCCACGCGGGATACTAGCCGGCAAATGTTGCGCAACGATGACCCATGCACGACGGCAGGCAGATGACTATGATGGGGCTTTCCGTCCAGGGGGTTCTCGATGAACGCACTCGCCGCTTTCCCGATCAACAGCAAATGGCCCGCCCAGCACCCAGAACGCCTGCAGCTGTATTCGCTACCAACGCCCAACGGCGTCAAGGTGTCGATCATGCTCGAAGAACTGGGCCTGCCTTACGAGGCGCACAAGGTCAGCTTCGACACCCAGGACCAATTGTCTCCCGAGTTCCTGTCCCTGAACCCCAACAACAAGATCCCTGCGATTATTGACCCCAACGGCCCGAGCGGGCAGCCGCTGGCACTGTTCGAATCCGGCGCGATCCTCGTTTACCTGGCGGAAAAGACCAGCCAGTTGCTCTCCGAAGACCCGGCCACCCGCTATGAAACCCTGCAATGGTTGATGTTCCAGATGGGCGGCATTGGCCCGATGTTTGGCCAACTGGGGTTCTTTAACAAATTCGCCGGCAAGGCTTATGAGGACAAGCGCCCGCGTGATCGCTACGCCGCCGAATCGCGGCGCTTGCTGGGCGTGCTGGAAAAGCGCCTGTTGGGCCGCACCTGGATCATGGGCGACGACTACAGCATCGCCGACATTGCGACCTTTCCGTGGGTTCGCAACCTGATCGGGTTCTACGAGTCCGGTGACCTGGTAGGCATCACCGACTTCCCTAACGTACTGCGCGCGTTGGACGGCTTTGTCGCACGTCCTGCGGTGATCCGTGGCCTGAACATTCCGAGCTGATGCATGCCGACTTTCGATTTTCAACAACTGGACGTATTCAGCAGCGTGCCGCTCAAAGGCAATCCCTTGGCCGTGGTGCTGGGGGCCGATAGCTTCACCGACCAGCAGATGGCGGACTTTGCCAATTGGACCAACCTCAGCGAAACCACGTTTTTACTGACGCCGCGCGACCCACGTGCTGACTATCGGGTGAGAATCTTCACCACCCTCAAAGAGCTGCCGTTCGCCGGGCATCCGACCTTGGGCAGTTGCCACGCCTGGTTGCAGGCTGGCGGCGTGCCACGTGGGGAGGAGATTATCCAGGAGTGCGAAATCGGCTTGGTGCGTATTCGTCGCCAGGGTGACCAACTGGCGTTTATCGCGCCGCCATTGTTGCGTGCAGGGCCCGTGGAGGCGCCGTTGCTGGAACGCGTGCGCCTGGCATTGAAGCTGGCGCCCGATGCGATTGTGCGCAGCCAGTGGGTCGACAATGGTGCGGGTTGGCTGGCGGTGATGCTGGCTGATCGTGACGCGGTCCTTGCGTTGCAACCGGACTATGCGCAACTGCTGGGTCTGGCCGTAGGGGTGATCGGCCCCTGTGATCCGACGCGTGATGCGGTGGACGCGCACTTTGAAGTGCGCGCTTTTGTCGCTGGCGATGGCGCCGCCGAAGACCCGGCCACCGGCAGCTTGAATGCCGGCGTGGCCCAGTGGCTGCTCGCCGAGGGCCTGGCGCCCAGCCGTTACGTGGTCAGCCAAGGCACGGCGATCGGGCGAGCGGGGCGTATTCATATCGAGCGCCAGGGCGATGAAATCTGGGTGGGCGGCGCCGTAGCGTTGTGCATCGAAGGGCGTCTACAGCTTTAGATCAATGAATTGTTACGCACCCGGCAATACACTATTGGCCCCTCGGCATTTGTGTTGCCGGGACTTTGGGGCATAAGCTTTCGCCCCAAAGTGTTCAGCCATTTTTCAGGATTGCCATGACCAGCCAGTTCCCCCAAGCCCGTCCACGTCGCCTGCGCCGCTCCCCGGAATTGCGTGGCCTGTTCCAGGAAAGCGAATTCACCCTCAACGACCTGGTACTGCCGATTTTCGTCGAAGAAGAAATCGACGACTTCGTGCCCATCACCAGCATGCCGGGTGTGTTGCGCATTCCTGAGAAAAAACTCGCCGGTGAGATCGAGCGTTACGCCCGCGCCGGCATCAAGTCGGTGATGACCTTCGGTGTGTCCCACCACCTCGACGCCAGTGGCAGCGACACGTGGAAAGAACGCGGCCTGGTTTCGCGCATGTCCTCGATCATCAAGGACGCCGTACCGGAAATGATCGTGATGTCCGACACCTGCTTCTGCGAATACACCGACCACGGCCACTGCGGTGTGATGCACGGTGCCCATGTCGACAACGACGCGACCCTGGTCAACCTCGGCAAACAAGCCGTGGCCGCCGCCCGCGCCGGCGCCGACGTGATCGCCCCTTCAGCGGCGATGGACGGCCAGGTCCAGGCCATCCGCCGCGCCCTGGATGACGCCGGCTTCACCCACATCCCGATCATGGCCTACTCCACCAAATTCGCCTCGGCCCTTTACGGCCCCTTCCGAGAAGCCGGCGGTAGCGCGCTCAAGGGCGACCGCAAAAGCTACCAGATGAACCCGATGAACCGCCGCGAAGCCGTGCGCGAATCGCTGCTGGACGAACAGGAAGGCGCCGACGCGCTGATGGTCAAGCCTGCCGGCGCCTACCTCGACATCATCCGCGACATCCGCGAAGCCTCGCGCCTGCCGGTGGCGGCGTACCAGGTGAGCGGTGAGTACGCGATGATCAAGTTCGGCGCACAGGCCGGGGCGATTGATGAGGATCGAGTGGTGCGCGAGACGTTAGGGTCGATCAAGCGGGCGGGGGCGGATTTGATATTTACTTATTTTGCGATGGATTTGGCGTTGGCGGGGATCTAAAGGAACCTAGTACACCTGTGGCGAGCGAGCTTGCTCGCGCGGGGCTGCTTAGCAGCCCCGTATCTCGGCCAGGAAATTATTTAATGGCGTTTTTTAATGTTAAGGCAATATGGTTTAACCACGTTTGCCCATCACTCCATTCATTAGGGTAATAGTAATAACAGCCGATATCAGAGAGTAAGAATTCTTGAAGATCTTGCTCTGTTTTTTTGGCTGATATTAGTTTTTCTAGCTCTGATAGCACTATTTTTATCTTCTCTTCAGGCGACTCCGAAATAAAAAAATCAATTACATCGTTTGCGCTTTTGTGATCATCAACCCAATCTTGATTGAAGTATCCAGCAAGAAATTGCTGCAGCTCGGGGTAGTCTTTATTCATGGGTTTGGAAACCCTGTGTGAATTCGATATCCAGTATGCATTTTTTGGTCTCTGCGAATAATTAAGTAAATTTCTTTTCCGGGTACAGGTGTCGTAGTGTTCTTTTTGAAACTTGTGCCGATTGGCTCTGGGGATAGTTGAGTGATGACTATCTGCTGGTTGTTTCCTCCTAGGAAGTCTTTGATTTTGTCTTGATTGTTATCCAATACCTTTGAAACGGCGAGTTCAGCTGTTGCGCGATCATGAAACGTAGAGGCTGCCGGGATATGTGGTTCCTGTCTCAAGCGGTCAAGCAGCTGTTGATCAGTTCTACCGACATGCTTTTGCATTAGATGTCCTCCTGCCGCCTCATGTGCGGCTAAACCTCCTCCTGGAACGATTACGCTATACGGCCCTTCAGGGCAGCTTGTTTTTTTACAGCTAAGTCCCAGCGGGTCTACCCAACCTGTCGGATTGGGCACATACCGGTACCCATTGATCCCCCCCGCCAACTTCACCGGGTCCGGCGTCAGGTAACGACCAATATCCGGATTGTAGTAGCGATGGCGGTTGTAGTGCAGGCCGCTTTCCGCATCGAAATACTGACCCTGGAAGCGCAGCGGGTTGTCGATGTTGCCTACGTCGAGCCGGGCGATCTGGCCGTAGGCGCGGTAGTGGGCGGACCAGACGATTTCGCCTTCGGTGTCGGTCAGTTCTTGCGGAGTGCCGAGGTGGTCGAGTTGGTAGTGGTAGGGTTTGGTTTCTTTTGGGCCGAAACCGTCCAACAGTGCCAGTGGGCGGAAGCTGTCGGGCTCGTAGAGGTAGCTGCGATGGCGCTCTGCATGGTGTTCGGCAATCAGCTTGTCGCCTTGCCAGAAAAACTCGGTGGTCTTGGCGTCCACGGTTTTGCTGATGCGACGTCCAAATGGGTCATAGCGATAGCTGGCGGTTTCGCCGTTCGGCTTTGTGATGCTGATTAGCCGATGCTGGCAGTCGTAGCGGTATTCGGTGACGAGTTGCTGGCCCTTGCCGCGTCGTTCGCGGATGAGGTTGCCGAAGGCGTCGTAGTCGTAGTGGCGGTCGCCTTGGATTATCAGGCGGTTGGCCGCGACGATGTCCGGGCCGGGGCGGTCTTGCATGAGCAGGTTGCCGGCCGGGTTGTGGCCGAAGCGTTCCTGTATGTCTTGCGAGTGGTCGGCGCGGGTCAGGCGGTTTAGCGGGTCGTAGCGGTAAAGGTGTTCGCCTTTGCGGGTGTCGAGCAGGCGGGTGAGGTTGCCGGCTTTGTCGTAGTCGTATTGGCGTTGGTAGAGGTGGTTTTGCTGTTGGGTCACCGCGTGGGCGTGCAGGCGGTGTTGGTCATCGTAGTGGTAGTGGCTGAGCACTTGGCCTTGCTGGCGCTGATGTTCTTGGCCGCTCTTGAATAGGTGCGAGGTAAGCACTTCACCGTTGAGCTCGACGGTGGCGAGGTGGCCGCCTTTGTCGTGG
>NZ_JBWKRA010000046.1:0-9679 GCF_059419065.1 Pseudomonas sp. GW821-FHT07B01
CAAGGCGACAAGCTGATTGCCGAACACCATGCAGAGCGCCATCGCAGCTACCTCTACGAACCCGACAGCTTCCGCCCATTGGCACTATTGGAAGGTTTCGGCGCAAAAGAAACCAAGCCCTACCACTACCAACTCGACCACCTCGGCACCCCGCTGGAACTGACCAGCCCCGAGGGCGAAATCATCTGGTCCGCCCACTACCGCGCCTACGGCCAGATCGCCCGGCTCGACGTGGGCAAAGTCGACAATCCACTGCGGTTTCAAGGGCAGTATTTCGATCAGGAAAGCGGACTGCACTACAACCGCCATCGCTACTACAATCCGGATATTGGTCGCTATCTGACGCCGGATCCGGTGAAGTTGGCGGGTGGGATCAATGGCTACCAGTACGTGCCCAATCCGACAGGGTGGGTAGACCCGCTAGGCTTGAATTCATGCCCAGGCGATGATGGGTGTAAAAAGCAAACGAGTGCTGACGATCCATCCTACAAATCGAGCGTGGATGATGGACAGCCTTCAGCTCCTCTTGTTCACGGAGTAGACGCAAACTTCTTAAATAGAACACACAGCATTGAAGGGAAGCGGTCAACCAAGCGTGTGGAAGAAATTGCTCGCAGTATGCGAAACGACGGATACGATAAAAATACGCCAATAGACGTTTTTGAGTATAACGAGCAACGCTATATTGTTGATGGGCACCACCGAGCTGCCGCTGCAAGACAAACAAAGACGCCAGTCACCATAAAACTAATCCAGAATATAGGTGACCATAACAGCTCGTTCAACAGCACCCAGGACGTAATAGACGCTTCAAATGCAGTAGGACTGGATAGACTGGAAAGGCCTAGACGATGAGAGCTCAGACGCTAGAACATTTGATCACAGAATACTTGGAGCAAGTAAAAAAGGCTACCGACTTACTTGAGCAAGTGTTTGGAACCAAAAATATCATTGGTCTGTGGCGATCCAAAAAAATCCCGCAGCGTGGGACGGTCGCTGCAAATGTCACCTACGAGCTGCACGGTATTGGTTGCAGTGTTTACTTATCTGAAATATGTGTCGACTTTGATTACGGCCCGGACGATAGGGTCGACGGTTTCGACTCGTGGAGGCTGTATATGTACGCATGCGAAACACCCAGCAAGTACAAAAAATATACAGATAAACAAGCCTTGGAACGTGAGTTCAATGCGTACCTAAAAAAGGGCAAAGCCAAGAAAATCGAAGGGTCCACATCTAATTTGTACTTCATACAGTCTTGATGCCGTTCACGTAAATCTCCTTACCCTAGACACTCTGAATATCGAATATGGGATGGGACTTGACCTCGATAACTGTGAACCAGCCAATGCATGTGCAAACTGACCCAACAACATCGGAGGTAAGCCTTGGTGCCGATCAGTCAAGCGAACGCAATACTCAAAGCAACGAAGATCAAAAGTGGGAGCTGGCTTGCCTGCGAAAGCGGTAGTGCAGTAACAGAGGCAGTGACTGACACACCGCCTTCGCGGGCAAGCCCGCTCCCACAGGGGATCTGCGCTTAACAGACTGGAATCCTTCCCACATTCACACCCACGGCGCTACTCTTTCCCACCGATGGTTTGGATGAGGCTTTTCGCAGAACGGGTATACCCAGGTCCGAATACAGCGTATCGAAATGGCGCAAAGACCAATATGGCAAATCATTTCCAACAGAATGGCGAGTACAAACCGGTCCCAATAGAGGAGCGGAAGTGAATATTGACGATCCTATGCTCGTGCCAAGTAAAGAAGGCCCGAAATCACCTCATATTGGCTATCAAACACCTGGAAAGAGAGGCGACGGAGGAGCCAAAAGAGGCCATATACTGCTCCAACTGGTTCCTGTCAGCCGGTCCAGAATAGGTGTTCCCTGATGAGTTACCTGGAAGACGAAATAGACGAAGCCTGTAATGCGCTGAACCTCGACGCTGGAAAGCTTGATTCGAGCGAACTCAACTTGTTGATAAGCTCTCTGACGAGAAAATTCTTCAAAGCGCAGAGCAATGTGCTTGATCCCATCGAACTGAACGAGAAAAGCACCGAACACAACCCTGACTTTTGGAAGGAGATGCCGCATCGCATTAGCGGGAATGGCCTGGTTCTGCTGGTATTTGACTCAGCGTATAGCGCCTGGAGAATGGAAAACGCTCGAGTGCTAGCCTCTGTGTTAGCCGAAACCACCGGATATCCGTTTTGGATAACCGATAAAGAGCTGACGTTCTTGGTACATATGGATGATCATGACTGTGTCATTTGGGCATGAGGGTCACTCCGCCTAAATTGCAGCCTATGACCCCCATAGCCAGCCCCAATTCGCCACCCTGCCCACCTCAACCTAAACTCTGTTCAAGTTGTTTCAACGGACAGAGGATTCACCACCATGGGCAAACGTCACCCCAATCTCCCCGCCTGGCAATGGCGTCAGTACCCACAGAGCCATCAGCACCCAACCAACCTGGCGTTGCACCTGATTGCCGTGCCGCTGTTTATCGTCGGTTTCCTACTGATCGTGTCGGGCGTGTTCAGCCTGAGCCTGGCCAGCTTCGCGGTCGGTGTGATTGGCATTGTCGCGGGCCTGGCGTTGCAGCGTCACGGCCATAGTCTGGAAGCCCAGGCCAGTGAGCCGTTCAGTGATCGCAAAGATGCGGTGCAGCGCCTGGTGGTCGAGCAGTTCGTGACCTTCCCGCGCTTTGTGCTCAGCGGTGGCTGGTGGCGCGCCTGGCGGCAGCGGCACCACCACTGACCGGCGGGTTCAGGCGAACACCACCACGGTCTGACGGCTGAGGGAGATCAACTCGCCGGTCGGGCTCCACAAGGCAGCGGCAGCGTGGCCATAGCCGTCGCGGGCGTGTTCGATATTGACGTGATACTGGCACCAGTCGAGCGTGGTCAGGTCTTGCAGCGGCTGGATGAACTCGATGGTCCAGGTCAGGGTGCTGCCCGGCGCGGGCTTTTTCAGGTGTGGCAGCAACGCCGGTGGCCAGGCGTCGACCAGGGCGAGGATATGCGCCTCGGTCAGTGGTTCTTCTTTCACATCCCCCCGCAACCGTACCCAGCCACCCATGTCGCGGGATTTATTGCCGGTAAACGGCAGGCCACCGACACTCCAGCGCATCGCCAGATGGCGCATGAATTCGGGGGTAACACCCTTGATATAGGGCAGCTCCTGGCACTCATCCCAATGTTTGAACACCGGCGGCGGCTCACTTGCCACGTCAATTTCGGAGGGGCGAGAGGCGCCAAAACTGGCCTGGACCAGGGTCGCCACTTCACCGTTTTGCACCACGCGCCCCAGCAACTGGCTGACCGCCTTGCCTTCGCGCAGCACTTCGACTTGGTAACTGGCGGGCACATCCGGCGCTACCGGGCCGACAAAGGTGATGGCCAGCGAGCGCAGCGGTCGATCCGCCGGCACCTGGGCGCGCAGCGCCTCGTACTGCAAGGCAGCGACCAAGCCGCCAAAGGTAGCCCGGCCCTGGGCCCATTCGGCAGGGATGGTGACATCCAGCGGATTGCTACGGGCAGCGTCGAGCAAATCACTAAAGCGCATGGCGACCTCACATCAAGAAAATCGTGGAGGAATCTTAACCATCGAATTGCACAGGCACAGCGCCCATTCCGGCCAAAAACCGGACCGGTTTAAAAACACTCGGCGCTGAGCGTGTCCAGCACACGGTCGGCCTTGCCTTGCGCCTTGAGCATGGTGCGCTGCCACACTGCTACGCAGGGTTGCAGGTCTGGCTCATGGCCGGCCTGGGCCAGCCACTGCCAACAGTCATGCCAGTTACCCAGCGCACTCTGGGCCTTCTTCAAGTGCGACAGGGCGTTGGTGGGTAATTTGTCCAGCTCGGGATACGCCTCGGCGGCATAGCGCACACGTTTGATCAGCAACCGTAGCCGGTGGCGGTCATGATCGGGGTCCTTCAAGGCGCCATCGAGTGCCTGCCATTGCTTGGCCAGGCGTTTCTGGATGCGCGGGCGCAAGCCCTTGAGCAGTTTCTGATGCTGGGACGCGCGGATAAACCGTGGGAACGCATCCAGAATCAGCAGCAAGTGCGCCAACTCCGGGCTTTGCGCCACCTGGCGATAAGCCTCGGGCTGCAGACGCAGGCGTCGATCAGCCGCGTCGTGATGACCGTGCTGATGCAAATACGCCGCCAGCACCTCTCGGTCGCGTAGCGGCGTAGTCAGTTGGCCAACCGTGCTGGCGGACAATTCAAGCTGTTCGACACCGGGCAGCCCGCGCAAAGGGCGCAACAGGCTGCGCAGGCGGCGTACCGTTGTGCGCAAATCATGCAAGGCTTCATCGTCAGTGACGGCGGCGAGGCGAGCCTGGCAGCTCAGTAACCCTACTTCCAGGCCAATGACCTGAGCGACTAACTGATTGACCAACGCTGACATCCTGCCCTCACTTTCCGATAAAAAATCCTATCCGCCCTGGGTTATCGCCCGGCGCGAGACTCACGAATGTAGAACCGCGCCTTTTCGGCCTTGTTGGAGCAACCCTCGAACGCTTCAAACTGCTGCTGAGTCTTGGCGCCAGTCAACAGCGACAAAGCCTTGGAGTAGCTGACAGTGCCAGCAAAACCTTCGGCCTTGGCCAGGTCCAGCTCTTTCCAGGCGGCGTCCAATTGCGAGCCACAGCTGTCGCGATACGCGGTTTTCCCGGCACAGCCAGCCAAGGCCAACACGATCACAGGCACACAGATCCAGGCTTTCATTGATGACACCTCAAATATACAAATTCAGTCGTAGCCTGTAGACGTTGCCTACAGGGAAAAGTGCCTTGTCCTTAGCCTGAAATCAGTAGTACCTATTGCCAGAGCATACCCGAGGCTGATCGCCAGCCTGGAAAAATATTGCGCGCTGTCAGCAAGGATTGAAGCAGGCCCCTTGATGGGTGCATTGTGGGCCCCTGTTTTGCGAAGGATCTGGCCATGAAGAAACGTGTTGCCTTAGTGCTGGGCTCCGGTGGGGCCAGGGGCTACGCCCATATCGGGGTGATCGAAGAAATCGAACGACGCGGCTATGACATCGCCTGTATCGCCGGCTGTTCCATGGGCGCCGTGGTGGGTGGAATCTACGCCGCCGGCAAGCTCGACGAGTACCGCAACTGGATCGAAAGCCTGGACTACCTCGACGTATTGCGCCTGGTAGATGTGAGCTTTCGCCTGGGAGCGATCCGCGGTGAGAAGGTGTTCGGGCAAATTCGCAAGATCGTCGGCGATATCAATATCGAGGAGCTGCGCATCCCCTACACTGCCGTCGCCACCGACCTCACCAACCAACAGGAGATCTGGTTTCAGGAAGGCTGCCTGCACCAGGCCATGCGCGCCTCAGCGGCCATCCCCAGCCTGTTCACACCGGTGATGCAGGGCAACCGCATGCTGGTGGACGGCGGCCTGCTCAACCCGCTGCCCATCGTTCCGGTGGTGTCGAGCCATTGCGACTTGATCATTGCGGTCAACCTCAATGCCACCAACCAGAAACACTACCAATTGCCGGTGATTCCGCGCCCGCCGGCGTTCAAGAGCCGCTTCAACAGCCTGGCCAAGTCACTGGGCTCCCACCTGCCATTTCGCCGCAAGCAGGCCGAGCAGTTGATGAAGCTGGAACAAGAAGCCTTGCAGGCCCAGGCCGCAGAAATCAACCCGTGGCTGGAGTCTGCCGAGCCCGAAGCCCAACAACCTGCCGCGGCACCGGAGAAAGCCGGCGCACCGAAGTCGGCCACCGGCTCGTTCATCATCGACAACGTCGGGCCTGCCTCGCTGCTGGACCTGATCAACCAGAGTTTCGAGGTGATGCAAACCTCATTGGCACAATACAAGATCGCCGGGTATCCGCCCGATGTGCTGATCAACGTGCCGAAGCGGGTGTGCCGGTTTTTCGAGTTCTATAAAGCGCCGGAGTTGATCGCTTTGGGGCGGGAGATTGCCAGCGATACGTTGGATCGGTATGAGAGTGAGCAGAGTTGAGCGTGTAGGTGTTGCGGATGGCCTCATCGCGGGCAAGCCCGGCTCCCACAGGGAAATGCATTTTAGCTGTGGGAGCTGGCTTGCCTGCGATGGCGCCAGCGCAGGCACCCAAGGTTCAGGCACTCAGCAACCGATACCCCACCCCCGCCTCAGTCACGATAAACTGCGGCTGGGTCGGGTCATCCGCCAGCTTCTGGCGCAGGTGCCCCACCACGATACGCAGGTAGTGGCTGTCCTCGGTATGGGTTGGCCCCCAGATGTCCTTGAGCAACTGCTGTTGGGTAATCACCCGCCCCGGGTGGCGTGCCAACTGCGCCAGCACTGCGTATTCCTTGCGGGTCAGCGCCACTTCAGCCCCGTCGAGCAGCACGCGGCGATAAGCCAGGTCTACGGTCAGCGGGCCAAAACTCAAGGCGGCTTCCTGGGCCTCTCCGGCCGGTGCCTGGCGCAACAGCGCACGCACACGGGCAAGAAACTCCTGGATGCCGAACGGTTTGGTCACATAGTCATTGGCGCCACCGTCGAGGGCCTCGACCTTCTGACCTTCGCTGGCCCGCACCGACAGCACCAGCACCGGCACGCTCGACCACTCGCGAAACTCGCGCAGCACCTGCTGGCCGTCCATGTCGGGCAGGCCCAGGTCGAGCACCAGCAGATCCGGTTTGCTCAAGGCCGCCTGCGCCAGGCCTTCGTTGCCGGTGCCGGCTTCGATCACCTTATAGCCCTGCGAGGCCAGGCTGATGCGCAGGAATTTGCGGATCTGCGGTTCGTCATCAATGACAAGAATCGTCGCGGTCTGGCTCATGGCGTCTCATTAAAATCCATTAAAAAATCACCCCTCCTGTAGGAGCGAGCTGGCTCGCGAAAACCCCATAGGCCCCGCGTAAACTGAGGACGCCATCATTATCGTTAACGACCTTCGCGAGCAAGAACTAGGCGTCCCCCTCGCTCCTACAAGGTTTATTCCAGGGCAGGCTGTGTCGGCAATGGTAGAAACAAGGTGATGCAGGTGCCCCGCCCGTCAATGCCATCGGCCACGCTGATATGCCCACCGTGCGCGCCGACCATACCCTGGCAGATCGCCAAGCCGAGGCCGGTGCCCTGCCCGCCTCGATCACCGCGGGCAGCGGTGTAGAACATGTCGAAGATCTTCGCCCGCTCCTCCTCGGGAATCCCCGGCCCTTCATCCGCCACGGCAAAAAACAACTGCTCATCCTGCACGCCAGCGCGCAATTGCAAACGGCCCTGGGGCGGCGAAAACCGTGCGGCGTTTTCCAGCACATTGACCAGGGCCTGCTCAATCAACGCCGCATGCACATACAACAAAGGCAGCTCCGGCGGCACATCGGTGCTCACCTGCAACGGCGCCAGCACGGCGCGCAATCGCCCAAGGGCACTGCCGACAATATCGCCGGGCGACACCCAATCGCGTGCCAGTTTCAGCGCACCGTGGCCCAGTCGTGTCATGTCCAGCAGGTTCTGGATATAACGGTCGAGGCGCTCGGCTTCATCACGGGTGCCTTCGAGCAATTCGCGGCGATCCTCCAGCGGGATGGCTTCACCCAGGGCCAGCAGGCTGTCAATGCTGCCGCGCATGGACGTCAATGGCGTGCGCAAGTCGTGGGACACCGACGCGAGCAAAGCGCTGCGCAGTTGTTCGGTTTCGCCGTGCAGGCGCGCCGATTCCAGCTCCTGCCCCAGTTGTGCTCGCGCCAGCGCCTGGGCCAGCGGTTGGCTCAACGCGGTGAGTAAGCGACGACGTTGCCCGCTCAATTCCAGGCCAGGCTTGGCACTGACACCCAGCAACCCCAAGGGCCCCTCTTCACCCGATAGCGGCCACCACCACCAACGCCCAAACGGCAAGGTGCCGGTGCCCATGCCGGCCGGCTGATCATGCTGCCAGGCCCAGTCGGCGGCGGCGCGCTCTGCTTCGGTGAGGGTCAACGGGCCACCGGTCTCGACCTTCCAGCCGCCCTGCCCGTCGCGATTGACCAGGCACAGGTCGAGGTCGTTCCAACCTTGCAGATGGTGGGCGGCGGCACTGATGACAGCTTGGCGATCGGTGGCAGCGGTGAGCTTGCGCGACAGGTCAAGCAGCTCGCTGGTTTCTTCCTGGGTATCGCGCAACGCCTGCAACTGGCGGCGCTGGCGTGCGGCGAGGTTGCCGGTCAACGCTGCCATCAACAGGAAGAACAACAGGGTCAGCACGTCTTCTTCGCGCTGGATGGCGAAGGAAAAATTCGGCGGAATAAACAGAAAATCGTAAGTCAAAAACGACAGTGCCGCACACACCAGGGACGGCCCCAGGCTGCTGCGCACCGCCACCAACAGCACGGCGGCAAGAAACACCAGCGAGATGTTCGGCAGCGCCAACGCACTGGATACGGCCCAAGCCACTGCGGCAGCGACAAAGGTGGCCACCACCGCCAGGGTGTAATCGAACCACACCAACCCGCGTACCTCCGGCAGGCGTGGCGGTGCAGGCATGTCATCGCTGTCGAGGACGTTGATTTCCAAGCCGCGGGCATTGCGCAACAGGCGTGCCGCCAAGCCGCCACCGAACAGGCGCCGCCGCCAGCGCATCCGTGACTGCCCTACCAGCACTAAACTGGCACGGCGTTCGGCGGCGTGCTGGATCAGGGTCTTGGCCACTTCCCCGGCGCGCAGTAACACCACTTCCCCGCCCAGCCGCTCTGCCAGTTGCTGGGCGTTTTGCAGGCGCAGGCGCGATTGCTCATCCCGCGCACGGCCGTTGTCGATGTGCACCAGGCTCCAGGGCAAATGCCGACGCTGAGCAACGCGGCTGGCATGGCGCACCAGGCGTTCGGCTTGGGCATCGCCATCCACACCGACCAACAGGCGCCCACGCACTGCCGGCGCGGCCTGGCCGAGTTGGCGGTAACCCTGGGCCAGGTCATCGTCGACGTGGGCGGCGGCGGTTTGCATGGCCAGTTCGCGCAGGGCCATGAGGTTGGTCTGGGTGAAAAACGCATCGATGGCCGCACGCGCCTGTTCGGGCACATACACCTTGCCGTCACGCAGGCGCTCGAGCAGCTCGCGAGACGGAAGGTCGATCAGCAGCAGTTCGTCGGCCTCTTGCAGCACCCAGTCCGGCAGGGTTTCGCGCACTTGCACGCCGGTGATGCCGCGCACCTGGTCGTTGAGGCTTTCCAGGTGCTGGACGTTGACCGTAGTGAACACGTTGATGCCGGCGGCGAGCAGTTCCTGGATGTCTTGCCAGCGTTTTTCATGACGACTGCCGGGAGCGTTGCTGTGGGCCAGTTCGTCCACCAGCACCAGCTTGGGCTTGGCGGCGAGCAGGCCGTCGAGGTCCATTTCTTCGAGCATCACGCCACGGTATTCGCTACGCAACAGCGGTTGTTGCGGCAGGCCGCTGAGCAAGGCTTCGGTCTCGGCGCGGCCGTGGGTTTCAACCACCCCAGCGATCAGGCGCACGCCCTGGCGCAGTTGGGTATGGGCCGCCTGGAGCATGGCGTAGGTCTTGCCCACACCGGGCGCGGCGCCGAGGAAGACTTTGAGCCGGCCACGGCCGTCCCGGGGCAGATCGGCTAACAGGGCATCGGCGCGGCCGGCGTCGCTCATGCTCGGGGGTTCCTTCAGGTATTGATAGAGAGTCTTCAAGGCCGCCATCGCGGGCAAGCCCGGCTCCCACAGTGGAATGC
>NZ_JBWKRA010000047.1:0-8627 GCF_059419065.1 Pseudomonas sp. GW821-FHT07B01
CTGGAATGCATTCCAAATGTGGGAGCCGGGCTTGCCCGCGATAGCGTCAGGCCAGGCGACTCAGAGCCGCTGGATAGTCACAGACCCCGCAGGCCCAGCCGGCCCCGGTTGCCCCTCCAACCCTGGCCGGCCCTTTTCGCCGCCGTCCGCGCGGTACACCAGGCAGCCCTTGGACTGCCCGCCCTTGCCGGGTTTACCTGCAACACCCGCCAGGCCTCCAGCCCCGCCATCGACCCAGACCTTGATCTGTTCAGCCGGGAATTCCTGTGGCAACTCCAGGCGTACTTGGGCGCCCGCTGCCCCTGGCCGGCCATCGCCGCCGTTATCGCCATTAAAGCCGCGCCCGGCGGAACCCCAGGTGCAACCCGGGTCCACGCCGTTGGCACCGTCCAGGCCCGCATATCCTTGAGCTCCAGCGCCACCACGGGCATCCACCGACAGCGCTTGGGCAGTCAGCGAGTTAATGCGCAAGGTCAGATCACGCCCAGCCTTGGCGGGTTTTTCGTGGGTGCCGGGGGCGCCCCGTGAGGTGATCTGGCTACCGTGCTCCAGCTGCGCCTCGCGTACCTGCATTTGCAAGGCGCTATTGCCAGGCACAATGGTGATGCGTGCGTCGCGCCCCAAGTGCAGCTCATCCACCGTGACCTGGCTGATAGTGGCCGGAATCAGCAAGGTGCCGTAGTCCGCTACGTCCAGGCGTTCAAGCTGCAACACGCTGGTGCTGCTGGGCAGGCGCATCAACGAATTGGTTTCGACACTGACGCTCTGGGCCAGGGCAACGGGGCTGACCAACAGGGCCAACAGAAAAACCTTACGCATCATGGGGCTCCTGAGTGTTTTCAAATTTTTCTTTGAGCGCACAGTAACGACTTCTACCGGCGATTTGCCAGTGAAGGATCAAAAAACTTCAATTCCACCTCGGTGGGTATCGACCGCCGCGCTCTAGGCCCACGCGCCCAGCCGCGCTAGTCTCTACGGTCTTGATGCGAGGATCTGCAATGACCGCTGGAATTTCTGCCCGTACGCCCCAACACGCCTTGGCGGCCCTGCTGGACCTTCACAGGCCAAAACGCCTGTTGTTAGTGGGCGCCAGCCAATTTCCGACGCTGGATGCCTTCAAAGCTGCGCACCCGGACACCGAGGTGTTCTATGCCGCGCCAGGGCCGTTGTCGGAAGACCTCGCGGTGCAGCGTTTTGACCTCGCGCTGGTGGTCGACTGCCTGGAGCACCTGCCCAAACCCCAAGGCCTGACCTTGCTCGGTGGCATTCGTAACCTCAACGCCAGCCGCATTGCGGTGCTGGTCGACCTGAGTGCCTGCGACTGGAAGGACACCGACTTTTTCTCCCTGGCCCTGCAAGCCGGTGAACGCTTCCAACGCGATGATCAGGTACTCACGCTGTTTACCTATGATCTGCTTGACTATAAACAGGTGCCGGACTGGCTCAACGCCCGCTTCTGGGCCAACCCGGAAAACTTCGGAAAGTATTGGTGGTAACCCGATGAGTACATCCATTTGCCCGTGTGGCAGCGGCAATCTGCTGGATGCCTGCTGCGGCCATTATCACGCCGGTCACCCGGCCCCCTGTGCCAGCGCGTTGATGCGCTCGCGCTACAGCGCCTATGTGCTGGGCCTGGTCGATTACCTGGTCGCCACTACGCTGCCTGCGCAACAGGCCGGCCTGGACCGCGACGCCATTGCCGCCTGGAGTGCCCAGAGCACCTGGCTGGGCCTGGAGGTGGAAAGCTCCGAGGTATTCGGCGGCCAGCCTGAGCACGCCTTTGTCACCTTTACCGCGCGCTGGCATGACGCTGCCGGTGAACATAGTCACCGCGAGCAGTCTTCTTTCGTACAGAATGAAGGGCGCTGGTACTTCATCGACCCTACGGTAGAAGTGAAGGCCGGACGTAACGATGCCTGTTTGTGTGGCAGCGGGCAGAAATTCAAGAAGTGCTGTTCCAGCTACTTCTAATCACTCGACGGGGATAGCGCCATGCTTCGGATGTATAGCTTGATGCTGGCGTTGACCCTGGGCCTGACCGGCTGCGCGTCCTGGTTCGAAGACGACGCGCCGCCCCCCCACGTTTCCCTGGTCAAGGTCGAAGTGGTGCGGGCCAAGCTGCTGGAACAGAAATTCAAGCTGTACTTTCGCGTGGACAACCGCGACGACGCCGACCTGACGGTGCGCGGCCTGGTCTACAAGGTCAGCCTGGGCAATCTGGTGTTGACCGAAGGCGAGTCCAACGAGTGGCTGACCGTACCGCCACGCGGTCACAAATTCTTCAAGGTCTCTGTGCGCACCAACCTCTGGCCACAGGTGCGTGAGGTGGTGCAGATGCTGAAAAATCCCGACCGGCCCGTGCCTTATCGTTTAGAGGGCGAACTGAAAACCGGATTATTCATCGGTAATGACGTGCAGGTGGCACACAATGGCGAGATAATCCCCGGCGATTTTATTCCGGAGCAACATCGATGACACAGCAACCTCATGTCCATGGTCCTGACTGCAACCACGATCACGACCACCATGATCACGACCACGGCCATGTCCACGGCCCGAACTGCGGCCACGCTCATCAAGAGCCGGTGCGCAATGCGTTGAAGGACGTCGGTCGCAACGATCCTTGCCCGTGCGGCAGCGAGAAGAAATTCAAGAAGTGCCACGGCGCTTAAACCGTACTGAAGATCAAAATGCCGGCGGCCCCCGCCCCAGCCTTGATCCAAGGTTGCAGGCGATCAAATGTGGCAGCGGGCTTGCTCGCGAATGCGTTCCGTCAGTTGATACAGACACTGACTGATACACTGTTTTCGCGAGCAAGCCCGCTCCCACACAGGTCTGCGCCTGACTCAAGTTCTAATGCTTAACCCAAAACTCCCGCTTGCGTCGTTTCGCCGCGCTCACTAACGTAGCGCCTTTACTGACGCTACCCCCCGCAGGAGCTTTGCCATGGCCTCGCCAGCCCTCTTACATTTTCTTCCCCGGTTCGGCGTTGCCGCGGCAGTGGTCAGTGCCTTGGGCCTGGCCGGTTGCCAGCTCCAGAACACCCAGGACACCCTGCCGCCCGTTGCTGGCGTGCAGCCAATCAAGGGCCTGGCACAGAATGTGTCGGTGCGCCGCAATGCCCAAGGCATGCCGCTGATCGAAAGCAACACCTTCCACGACGCACTGTTCAGCCTCGGTTACGTGCACGCCAGCGACCGCATCACCCAGATGGTCACCCTGCGCCTGCTGGCCCAGGGCCGCCTGGCGGAAATGTCGGGGCCGCAAGTGCTGGACGTCGACCGTTTCATGCGGGCGGTCAACCTCAAGAAAAGCGCTGGCGAGTTGTATAGCGCCTCATCGCCGCGCCTCAAACGCTTCTTTGAAGTGTATGCCCGAGGCGTCAACGCCTACCTGTTCCGTTATCGCGACAAGTTGCCGACGGACCTGGCCCAGAGCGGCTACAAGCCCGAGTACTGGAAGCCGGAAGATTCGGCGCTGCTGTTCTGCCTGCTCAATTTCAGCCAGTCGAGCAACTTGCAGGAGGAGCTTTCGTCCCTGGTGCTGGCGCAAAAGGTCGGCGTCGACAAACTCGCCTGGCTCACCCCAAGCGCACCGGACGAACCCGTCCCGCTGGCCGAAGCCGACAAGCTCAAAGGCGTCAACCTGAGCCAGATCACCGGCCTCGCCGGGCTAGAGACGGTGGGCCAGCAATTGCGCAGCCTTAATGCCCTGGGCGTCACCACCTCAAGCAACTGGGCCATTGGCCCGCAACGCAGCCGCAGCGGCAAGAGCCTGTTGGCCAACGACATCGCCGCGCAGCCACAAGCACCGTCGCCGTGGAACTACGTGCAGATTCGTGCGCCCAAATACCAGGCCGTCGGTGCTTCGATTGCCGGCCTGCCGACCCTGCTGTCGGGTTTCAACGGCAAGGTCGCGTGGAGCATGAGCGCGGTCAAGGGCGACACCCAGGACCTGTTCCTCGAGAAGGTCAAACGCCAGGGCAATGCGCTGTACTACGAGAACAACGGCAAATGGCTGCCGGCCGGCGTGCGCAACGAAACCTTCTTCATCAAGGGCCAGCGCTCGATTCGCGAAGTGGTATACGAAACCCGCCACGGCGCCCTGCTCAACAGCAGCCAGGCGCTTACCAGCGGTCTTGGCCTGGCCTTGCAAACCGCCGACCTCAAGGACGACAAGAGCCTGGATGCGTTCTTCGACCTGTCCCGCGCACAAAACGCCGGGAAGGCCTCGGATGCTACCCGCGAGATTCGTGCCATCGCCCTGAACATGATCTTCGCCGACGCCAGCAACATCGGCTGGCAGGTCACCGGCCGTTTCCCCAACCGCCGCGAAGGCGAAGGCCTGTTGCCATCGCCGGGCTGGGACACGCGCTTTGACTGGGACGGCTACGCCGACGCGATGCTGCACCCGTACGATCAGGACCCGGCCCAAGGCTGGATCGGCACCGCCAACCAGCGTACCGCGCCGCGTGGCTACGGCATGCAACTGTCCAACGCCTGGGATGCACCGGAGCGCAGCGAGCGCCTGGCGCAACTGGCCAACGCCGGCAAGCATGACAGCCGCAGCCTGATCACCATGCAATACGACCAGACCACCCTCTTCGCCGCCAAGCTCAAGAACATGTTCCAGGCACCCGGCATGGCCCAGCCGCTCAAGCAGGCCATCGAGGCCCTGCCGACAGCGGAACGTGCCAAGGCCCGCGAAGCACTGGAGCGCCTGATGGCCTTCGATGGTCGGCTGGCAACCACCTCGGCTGACGCGGCAATCTACGAACTGTTCCTGCAGGAAAGCGCCCGGCAGATCTTCCTGGACAAACTCGGCCCGGAAAACAGCGCCAGTTGGAAAGCCTTCGTCAGCAACGCCAGCCTGTCCTACTCGGCCATCGCCGACCACCTGCTGGGCCGCGAAGACAGCCCGTTCTGGGATGACACGCGTACCACGCAAAAAGAAGACAAACCCGCGATCCTGGCCCGCACCCTGGCCGCCGCCATCACTACTGGCGACAGCCAACTGGGCGCCGATCACAAGGCCTGGCAGTGGGGCAAGCTGCACAGCACCACATGGAAAAACACCAGCGGCCAGGTCCTCCGCGGCCCCTTTGCCAGCGGTGGCGACCACAACACCTTGAACCCGGCGCCCTATAGCTGGGGCCAGGACTTCAACGCGACCCAGGTGTCGGCGCTGCGCATGATCATCGACTTCGGCCAGGCGGAACCGATGATGGGCCAGGGCGGCATCGGCCAATCCGGCAACCCGGCCAGCCCAAACTATGTCAGCGGCATCGACCCGTCGTTGAAGGCGCAGTACCTGAGCTTTCCGATGCAGCCGCAGAACTTTGAAAGGGTCTATGGCAAGACGCGGTTGACCCTGACGCCTGGCAAGTAACCCGGTTTTCCCAGAAGAAACCGCATAAAACTGTGGGAGCCGGCTTGCCTGCGATAGCAGCCGAGGGTAACCACGATGCGAAGCGAGCCGCTCTTGATCTGCTTTTGATCTCAGGCGCCCCGTTAAACCACGCTGGCCGTAATTCGACAGGGATTTGGGGGGTAAACCGGCAGGGATGCCGGTTTAGCCGCCCCGCGCCATGGATGGCGCGTGGCGGCGGCCCCCCAAATCACTGGCGAATTACGGGCACACCGAGCCCAAGCGAGGTGCCGAGTGGTGGGGCAAGAGCCCTTTTGGTTACTTTTGGCTGGGCCGGCATTCCGGGCTCTTTTCCAAAAGTGACCCGCTGTAAAAGCGGAACCGTAAGTGGCCGTTACCGCAGAAATGGATATGCACACGGATAACAGCTTCGGCTGTCAGGCCGTCATCGCAGGCAAGCCAACTCCCACCTTTGTACTACCTGCATTCAGATAGAACTTCTGCACCCAGCCCCGCCTCATAACTAACAAGCCCACCGCCCCGGCACCCCCATGGACCTTGTCATCGCCCGCCCCGAAGGCCTCTACTGCCCTGCCGGTGATTTTTACATCGACCCCTGGCGCCCAGTAGAACGTGCAGTCATCACCCACGCCCACGGCGATCACGCCCGCACCGGCAATCAACACTACCTGGCCGCCGCCCCCGGCGAAGGTATCCTGCGCTGGCGCATGGGCCAGGACATCAACCTGCAAACCCTGGCCTACGGCGAACGGTTGGTGCATCACGGCGTGACCTTGAGTTTTCATCCAGCCGGGCATGTTCTGGGCTCGGCCCAGGTGCGCCTGGAATACCAGGGCGAGGTCTGGGTGGCGTCCGGCGACTATAAGGTCGAGCCCGATGGTACCTGCGCGCCCTTCGAACCGGTGCGTTGCCACACCTTTATCACCGAATCCACCTTCGGCCTGCCGATTTACCGCTGGCAGCCCCAGGCGCAGATTTTTGCCGGGATCAATGACTGGTGGCAGGCCAATATCGCCAGCGGCAAAGCCAGCGTGTTGTTCTGCTACTCCTTCGGCAAGGCCCAACGCATCCTCCATGGGCTGGACGCCAGCATCGGCCCGATCCTCAGCCACGGCGCGGTCGAACCGTTGAACCGGGTGTACCGCGAAGCGGGCATCTACATCCCCGAGACGCTGTATGCCGGCGACTTCAAAAAGACCG
Source organism: Pseudomonas sp. GW821-FHT07B01 (assembly GCF_059419065.1). Classification (NCBI taxonomy): domain Bacteria; kingdom Pseudomonadati; phylum Pseudomonadota; class Gammaproteobacteria; order Pseudomonadales; family Pseudomonadaceae; genus Pseudomonas; species Pseudomonas sp. GW821-FHT07B01. The sequence goes on from NZ_JBWKRA010000047.1 coordinate 6,589, forward strand.
ACCCACTGCTGCGCCAAGCCCTGATCATCGCCCCGCCCTCCGCTGGAGGCAGTACCTGGATGCGCCGCTTTGGCGACTACAGCGACGCCTTCGCCAGCGGCTGGATGCGCCTGCGCGGTACCAGACGGCGGCGCGGCGTGGACCGTGGCTTCGTGCTCTCGGACCACGCCGACTGGCCGGGCCTGTTATGGGCCATCGAACAAACCGGGGCACAACGGGTGATGGTCACCCATGGTTCGGTCGGTGTGTTGGTACGCCACCTGCGGGAAAAGGGCTTGGATGCCCAAGGCTTCAGCACCGAATACGGCGATGACGAAGAAGAGGCCACGGCATGAAAGCCTTCGCCGAGCTGTACGCCAACCTCGACGCCACCACTTCCAGCAATGCCAAGCTCGCCGCCCTGCAGGCCTACTTTCTGCAGGCGCCGCCAGCAGATGCCGCTTGGGCCGTTTACTTTCTTAGCGGCGGGAGGCCACGACAGCTGGTGCCGACGCGCCTGCTACGGGACATGGCCACCGAAGCGGCCGGTATCGAACCCTGGCTGTTCGAAGAGAGCTACCAGTCCGTAGGTGACCTGGCCGAGACCATCTCACTGCTCCTGCCAGAATCCACCTACACATCCGAAGACGGCCTGGCCGTGTGGCTGGAAGAAAAACTGCTGCCCCTGCGCGGTCTGCCACCCTTGGACCTTGCAGACCGGCTGCCGGCGCTGTGGGCGCAACTGGACCAACCGAGCCTGATGGTGTGCATCAAATTGATCACCGGCAGCTTCCGGGTCGGGGTATCCAAACTGCTGGTGACCCGCGCCCTCGCCGCCATGGCCGATCTCGACAGCAAACGCGTGGCGCAGCGGCTAGTGGGCTACACCGATTTGTCGAACCGTCCCACAGCCGAAGGCTATCTAAAGCTGATTGCCGCCGAATCGTCTGACGAGCACGCACAACGTGGCGGGCAACCCTATCCGTTTTTTCTGGCTCACGGGCTGGCGCAACCGATGGAGCAATTCGACACGCTGCTCGGTTCACCCGCCGATTGGCAGGTGGAATGGAAGTTTGATGGCATTCGCGCACAACTGGTCAAACGCGAGGGGCGCCTGTGGGTCTGGTCTCGCGGTGAAGAGTTGCTGACTGAACGCTTCCCCGAACTCCATAGCCTGGTCAGTGGCCTGCCCGACGGTACGGTGATCGATGGCGAAATCGTGGTGTGGAAAGACTCGGTACAACCCTTCGCGTTGCTGCAACAGCGCATTGGCCGCAAGACCCTGAGTAAAAAAGTCCTTGAGGATGCGCCAGTGGCCGTGCTCGCCTACGACTTGCTGGAGTATCAGGGCGACGACTGGCGCAACCACATCCAGGCCGAACGCCGTACCCAATTGGAACAGGTCATCGCTGCGTGCAACCAACCGGTGTTATTGCCCTCGCCCTTGCTGGAAGGCAAGACCTGGGCAGCCTTGGCCGAGCAGCGCGAAGCCTCTCGCAGCCTGGGCGTGGAAGGCATGATGCTCAAGGATCGCAACGGCCTCTACGGCGTGGGCCGCACCAAGGACATGGGCCTGTGGTGGAAGTGGAAGGTCGACCCCTTCAGCGTCGACGCCGTGTTGATCTACGCCCAGCGCGGCCATGGCCGGCGCGCCAGCCTCTACAGCGACTACACCTTCGCGGTATGGGACGGCCCGCCAGGCAGCGAGCGCACTCTGGTGCCGTTCGCCAAGGCGTATTCCGGGCTGACCGACGAGGAAATGCGCAAGGTCGACGCCATTGTGCGCAAAACCACGGTGGAGAAGTTCGGCCCGGTCAGCAGCGTGACGCCGAGCATGGTGTTTGAGCTGGGTTTTGAAGGGATTGCTCTGTCCAAGCGGCACAAGAGCGGGATTGCGGTGCGGTTTCCGCGAATGCTGCGCTGGCGCCAGGACAAGGCGGTGGATGAAGCGGACAACCTGGCCACGCTACAAGACTTGCTAGCCTGATGTAGCCCCTTGTGGGAGCTGGCTTGCCTGCGATAGCGGTGAGTCAGCACCCATGTAACAACTGACCCACCGC
>NZ_JBWKRA010000048.1:0-7706 GCF_059419065.1 Pseudomonas sp. GW821-FHT07B01
CAGTCCAGCGGGAGCAAGCTCCCTCGCCACAAGTCACTGGTTGTCTGCTCTAGCTCTTAACTGACTGGCATTAGGGCTTGCCCGCGATAGCGGTATGCCAGCCACCGATTTTTCAACTGAACCACCGCCATCGCAGGCAAGCCAGCTCCCACATTTGATCATGTTCACATTTTGGTTTGTGGTGTGACCACTGACGGGCTATAAAACAGCCTATCGTCCCCTGAGAAGCGACAATGAACCCCTTCGAAGACATGCGCCTGTTCTGTCAGGTCATGGAATCCGGCAGTTTCACTGCCGCCGCCGAGCAATTGGGCTTGTCCAAGCAATTTGTCAGCCGCCGCCTGATCCAACTGGAAGACCGCCTGGGCGTGCGCCTGCTTAACCGCTCCACACGGCGCCTGGACGTCACGCCACTGGGCCAGAGTTACTACGAGTCGGCCTTGCGCCTGCTCGGTGAGGTGGAACAAGTGGAGCAGGGCATCGCTGGCCAGAACAGCGAGCCCCGAGGCACCATTCGCCTCAGTGCACCCTTGTCGTTCGCCATGGCGCACCTGGGTTGCTTGTTGCCGTTGTTCCTGCGCCAGCATCCGCAGGTCTGCGTTGAAGTCGACCTGAGCGACCGCCCGGTGGACTTGATCGGCGAAGGCTACGACCTGGTGCTGCGCATCGGCACCCTGGAAGACTCCACTCTGATCGCCCGGCGGATCGCCGCTATCGAGCGGGTGTATTGCGCCAGCCCCGACTACCTGGCGCTGCGGGGTACGCCATTGAAACCCGAGGATTTAGCCACGCACGACTGCCTGCCTTACGGCCACGGCCGTCAGGTGCAATGGCGTTTCAAAGGCAAGGTGCAAGCGTTGAGCGTCAGTGGGCGCATGCGCGTCAACAACGGTGACCTGCTGCGCGATACCGCGATAGCCGGTTTGGGCGTTACCTACCTACCGACGTTCATTGTCAGCGAGGCCTTGAAGGATGGGCGTCTGGTCAAGGTACTGGAGGACTTCGCTCCTGAGGCCTTGACCCTGTCGGCGGTGTACCCGCAGCACCGCCAGAGTTCACGCCCGGTGCAAGCGCTGGTGGAGTTCCTGCGCGAACGCCTGGCTAGCGGCTGCTGAACAGTTGGCGGATCAGGTTGGGCGTGCTGCCCGTCCACCGCTTGAACGAGCGCCGAAAATTCGCCGCATCGTTGAAATTCAGGTACGCCGCTACTTGCTCGTTGCTCCACCCCTTGGCCTGGTACAGGTGCAACGCCACATGCTTGCGCACCCGGTCGACCTGTTGCTGAAAACCGGTGTCGTGCCGTTGCAACTTGCGCTTTAGCGTGGCCGGGCTCATGGCGAAGGTGTGGGCGGCCTGCTCCAGGCTTGGTGGCTGGCGCACGTGTTCGCGCAGGTAGGCATCGAGGCAGTCCAGAAAACTCGTGGCAAAGCCCAGTTGCTCGATTTGTTCAAGGGCTTGCTGGCGCGCGACCTGGCCCGCCGTGGCCGAAGCACCCGGCCAGGTGTGGGTGAGGTATTCACGGGGGAGGCACATCATGTTCAGAGGGCGTTCGAAGCGCGTGTGTTCGCCCAGATGCACCCAGTATTGCTCGACATACCGAGGTTCGGCGTGGCTGAAGCTGCACACCCACGGCAAGCGCTGGCCGCTGAGCCATTGGCTCATGGCAACCAGTGAAGTCATGCTGGCTTCGAGCAGAAAGCGCCAGTGTTCGCCGGCGCCGCAACTGTCCAACCAATACAGGTAAGCGTGGTGCTCATCCAGCTCCAGTTGCAGCGTGGCCAGCGGGGTGAGCAGCACTTGTTGCTGGATCAGGATATCCAGGGCCTGATGAAGGTTCTGTGCATGCCCCAGCGCATGACTGGCGGCGCCGTAGTAGCCGGGCAGCAGGCGTTGGCCAAACAGGAAACTGCTGTCATCGGCATCCAGCAGTTTGCGGCTGTTGCCGATCAAACCCAGGAACTGCTGCGGGCTCAACCGCGCATTGCCGGCCAGGATGTCTTCGTGGAACAGGCCGGTGCCGCGCAGTAGGCGATGGCTGTCGATGTCCCGGGACAAGCCCAGGTCGATCAACGTGGCGGGTTGATAGTGACCGGGGATGAAGCGGCTGTCGTTTTCATACCAGCTGGTTTTCACGGCCATTTCAGGCACTTTTCGCAAGGGGTTGCTTGGCCCGGGCCAGGCCCATATTCAGCCGCTTGAGCAGCTCGTGGGGTGACTCTTGCAAGGCCATCACCACCGCCGTGGTCGCCGTCAGTTGCAGGCGTTCGCCCTGTTGCCGGCTCTTGTGGGCGAGGCTCTGCACCGCGTGTTGCAACTCCAGCGCCAGGCCCTGGGCCTGGCGCTCGCCGGTGTTGGGCAGCAGCACCACAAAACGATCGCCCGCCAGGCGGCACAACAGGTCCTGGCGGCGCAGGTTGAGCAGCAGCACATGGCTGACCGCCTGTAGCACCGCATCACCCTCGGCATGCCCGTAGGCCTGGTTGATGGTGGCGAAGTTGTCCAGGTCCAGGGCCAACAACGACAGTGGTTGTTGCTGCGCTTGGCTGTCACGCAGGCTGTCGGCGAGTTGGCGCTTGAGGTAGTCGGCACCGGCCAGGGGCGTGAGTTTGTCGAACAGCCGATGCTCGCGAAACAACCGCTCGCGTTTTTCCATCTGTGCGCTGATCGCCAGTTGTTCGTGGTGCCAGTGATAAATGCCAATCGTCAGCAGGATCATGCCCACCGGCATTGGCCCTGACTCCAGCCAGTGATCCCAGGAGATGCTGTCAGGCAGGCGGATGAATTCGTCGAGGCTGTCGATCCACCAGGAAAAAAAGATGCACGACAGCCCCAGCGCCAGGTATTGGGTGACCCGTCCGGCGGGGCGGCTTTTCAATACCAGGCCCAGCCAGATCAGCGCGAGCAGCGCCGAACCGCCTTCGCCGATGATATCCAGCCACACCCATTCGCTGACGCTTTTGAGCTCGCCGCAGGCCAGGTGCAGGATCAGTCCGAGGTTGGCGGCGATCAGGAGCAATGCGAGTTTCCAGCGGTGGGGTTTGAGCACGGAAAACATGGCCACGGGTCCTTGGGCAAATGAGTAATGGGCGCCAGCACAGCAGATGGATGTGACGGTTGGATGACGGGCGGGGAGGGTCGAATCAGCTCATGCCCTCGGCCTATTTTTTAGCTGGACATAGAGCCCATGTGGGAGCTGGCTTGCCTGCGAAGACGGCCTGGCAGCCGGCCTCTATCTATCTGACGGTCAGCGTTCCAAATGTGGGAGCTGGCTTGCCTGCGATGGCGACCTGACAGGCGACACTGTTTATACCGAGTACATATCCATTCCTGCGGTAACGGCCACTTAGGGTTCCGCTTTTACAGCGGCTCACTTTTGAAAAGCGCAAAAGTAAGCAAAACGCTCTTGCCCCACCACTCGGCACCTCGCTTAGGCTCGGTGTGCCCGTAATCCGCCAGTGATTTGGGGGCTAAACCGGCATCCCTGCCGGTTTACCCCCCAAATCCCTGTCGAATTCCGGCCAGCGTGGTTTAACGGGGCGCCTAAGATCAAGATCAAAAGCAGATCAAAAGCAGATCAAGATCAAGAGCGGCTCGCTTCGCATCGTGGTTTGTATCACTGCACGTCCACCCGCTGCACCTGCAACCCCAACTGTTCATATGCCTGCACATCCGGTGCATCCCACTCGGTAATCAGCGTATGAATACGGCTGCAAGGCGCCACCACAAAGGGTTCCACCGCGCCGAGTTTGTCTGAGGTGGTCACGGCGATGACGTGGGACGCGCTGTCGAGCAAGGCTTGCTTGACGGCGACTTCACCAAAATGCAGCGAGGTGATGCCCACTTGCGGGTGCAATGCGCAAACCCCGGTGAACAACAGGTCGGCCTTGACGCTCTGGATCAGGCGCACCGCTTCATGGCCGCCGGTGGAGAGCGTGGCGGGGTTGAGTTGGCCGCCGGCCAGGATCACTTTTATATACGGATGGTCGGCCAGGGCGATGGCGATCATGGGGGATGGCGTGACCACGGTCAGGTGCAGTGCATGGGGCAAGCACTGCGCAATCTGCAAGGTGGTGGAGCCAGAATCGAACAGCACGATCTGGCCGTCTTCAACCCGCTCCGCCGCCACGCGGGCGAGGTGGCGCTTGACCTCGTTGGTCTCGCCGACACGGGTAAAGAAATCCTTGCCGGTGTCCTTGGGCCGGGGCAGGGCGCCGCCGTGTACGCGTTGCAACAGGCCGGCGGCAGCGAGTTCGCCAAGGTCGCGGCGGATGGTGTCCTGGGACACGGCGAAATGCTCGACCAACTCAGATGCGGTGACCTTGCCGTCGCGTTCCAGCAGCAACAAGATCTTTTGTTTGCGCAGGGAAGGCAGGTCGATGGCTTGATGAGTGTTATGCATGTTTGTGCGCTTTATTGCGGGTTTGTGCGAGATTAATCGTCAGTCCATCTAAACGCAACGGCTGGTTGCCCACGCTCCTGCCGGTTACTCTCTGTGTTCAGTTCAGGGAGAGGTGACCCGATGCCGTTGATCACAACCATCGAAGACTTACGCAAGCTGGCGCAAAAACGTGTCCCCCGCATGTTCTACGACTACGCCGATTCCGGCTCCTGGACTGAGAGCACCTACCGCGCCAACGAAACTGATTTTGCGCGTATCAAGTTCCGTCAACGGGTGGCGCGCAATATCGACGAGCGTTCGATCCGCGCCAGTATGATTGGCCAGGACATGGCCATGCCCGTGGCGCTGGCGCCGACTGGCCTGGCGGGCATGCAGCATGCCGATGGCGAAATCCTCACTGCCCGTGCCGCTGCCGCGTTCGGGCTGCGCTATACCTTGTCGACCATGAGTATCTGTTCGCTGGAAGACATCGCCGAGCACGTCGGCCAGCCGTTCTGGTTCCAGTTGTATGTGATGCGCGACCGCAGTTTTATCGAGCAGTTGATCGAGCGCGCCAAGGCGGCCGGGGTGGATGCATTGGTGCTGACCCTGGATTTGCAGATTCTGGGGCAGCGCCACAAGGACTTGATCAATGGTTTGTCCGCGCCGCCCAAGCTGACCCTGCCGAACATTCTCAACATGATCACCAAGCCGCGCTGGGTGATGGGCATGCTGGGTACCCAGCGGCGTGGTTTCGGCAATATCGTCGGGCATGTGAAGGGGGTGGCCGACATGAGTTCGCTGTCGTCGTGGACCGCCCAGCAATTTGACCCGCGCCTGAGCTGGGACGATGTGGCGTGGATCAAGCGGTGCTGGGGCGGCAAGCTGATCATCAAGGGCATTCTCGATGTGGAGGATGCGCGCTTGGCGGCCGATTGCGGTGCCGATGCGTTGGTGGTGAGTAACCACGGTGGCCGCCAGCTTGATGGCGCACCGTCGAGCATCAGCCAATTGCCGGCGATTGTCGAGGCCGTGGGCAACCGCATTGAAGTGTGGCTCGACGGCGGTATTCGTTCCGGCCAGGACGTGCTCAAGGCCATGGCGCTGGGCGCCAAGGGCACCATGATTGGCCGCCCGCACTTGTATGGGCTGGGGGCGATGGGCGAGGCGGGGGTGACCAAGGCCCTCGATATCATCGCCCGCGAACTGGATGTGTCGATGGCGCTCTGTGGCTATAAGGATATACGCGAAGTGAATCGCGAAATCCTGTTGCCCGGTACCTTTCCTGGGAGCACGGCTTGAGCAAAAAAACCGTAAAAATATAAAAAGAGTTGTCCACGAAAACCGTGGGTATCTCTGTGGATAACTTTGCGAAGGCCCGGCAGCGTTGGCGATTTCAGCGAAGGTCATTATTTGATCAACTTGTGTTTCGGGCCAACATGGCCAGGGTTTACGCTTGACAGCCAAGCGCGAACCCAGTGCCGAAAAGCGTATTTATGAGGCGTTATCGCGGACTGTGGAGTGTGTCACCACCTGAGCCGGCATCTTCGTGCGCATCAGGTTTTCCAGCGCCTGGCCATAGCTGCGTCCGGCGAGGTTCATGCTGTTGTTATGGCTGGCACCTGGCACCAGCAACAGGTGTTTGGGTTGCTGGGCGGCTTCGAATAACTGCTGGCTGAAGCGCGGCGGCACGTAGCGGTCGTCGAGGCCGTGGACCACCAGCAGCGGCATGTGGATGTCGGCAATCTTGTCGATGGAATCGAATTTCTGCGACAGCAACCAGCGTACCGGCAATGAGGTGTTGGCAACGGCCGTGGCGACATCTGCCAGGGAGGTGAACGTGGACTCGATCACCAGCCCGCGCACCGGCAATGGCACCTGCTTGCCCAACTCGGCAGCGAGGTCGATGGCGACCGCGCCACCCAGGGAGTGCCCGTAGATCAGGCGTTTGCCGGGGTCTGGTTGCAGGGTCTGGAAACGCTCCCAGGCAATGCGTGCGTCCTCGTACACCGTGGCTTCCGAGGGCAGGTCGCCCTGGCTTTGGCCAAAGCCGCGATAGTCGATGGCCAGAACCGAAAAGCCCAGGGCATGCAGTTGCTCGATGCGAAACAATTGGCCCGTGAGGTTCCAGCGTACCCCGTGCAGGTAGAGGATGGCGGGCGCGTCTTTGTTGGCTGCCGGGTACCACCAGCCATGAATGTTCTGCCCTGCTTTGAAACTGGCGGGCGTGAGTTCGAATTCCTGCACCGCCTTGGGCAGGCCGGTGTACCAGCCGGCGGTTCCCGGCTCGATGCGAAACACAAGTTCGCGCTCCTTGTGTTGCAACACGGCGCAGCCGACCGGCAGGCCGACAATCAACACGGCCATGCACAGCCAGACAAACCAGCGCAGGCCCCGGCGGGGCATAGAAGCAGAAGACATGAAGGTTCCAGAACAAAGATGAAGCACGGGTTTTACCAGATGGCCTGGGCGGGTAGGCATTAATGCGACGGCCGTGACGGATGAAAGTGTTACAGCATTGAACAATCCTCGTGCGGGTTGATAGGGTGGACGGCTTGAACCTGCCCTACCTGCAAAGGCCCACACATGAACAACAGCCCCGTGCGCATCACCGCCGAAGAAACCCTCTCGGACAACTGGTACCTGCTGAAGAAATACAGCTTCGACCTGCGCCGTCGCGACGGCAGTTGGCAAGCCCAGACCCGCGAGGTGTATGACCGGGGCAACGGTGCGACCATCCTGTTGTACAACCGTGAGCAGCGCACAGTCTTGCTGATTCGCCAGTTCCGCATGCCCACTTTCGTCAACGATTACCCCGGCTACCTGATTGAAGCGGCGGCCGGTTTGCTCGATAACGCCAGCGCCGAAGAACGCATCCGCCTGGAGGCCGAGGAAGAGACCGGCTATCGCGTCGGGCATGTGGAGAAAATCTATGCGGCGTTCATGAGCCCGGGATCGGTGACTGAGCGGATTCACTTTTTTATCGGTGAATACCAGCCAGGCGACCGAGTGGGAGCGGGCGGAGGCCTGGAAGAAGAGGGCGAGGATATCGAGGTACTGGAGCTGGGCTTTGAGCAGGCACTGGCGATGGTGCAGAGCGGGGAGATTGTGGATGGCAAGACGATTATGTTGTTGCAGCATCTGGAGCTGCGGATGTTGAAAGAGGGGTGGTGAGGTATGCCTTCATGTGCATAGGTATCTACACAACTTTGGCACGACGCTGAATCTGTGGCGAGGGAGCTTGCTCCCGCGACGGCCTGGCAGCCGACACAGATATAACTGATGCCCCGCGATCCAATGTGGGAGCTGGCTTGCCTGCGAAGACGGC
>NZ_JBWKRA010000049.1:0-3079 GCF_059419065.1 Pseudomonas sp. GW821-FHT07B01
CGCTTCAGCAAATTGGGTATGTGATAGATCGTGGTGTTTTGTGAGCGTCGAACTTTCGGTTCATTGCGTCTTCACACACCGCAATCTGGTCTCTTTCGAGTTCGCAAATTGCTTGGGTGTTATATGGTCAAGCCTCACGGGCAATTAGTATTGGTTAGCTCAACGCCTCACAGCGCTTACACACCCAACCTATCAACGTCGTAGTCTTCGACGGCCCTTCAGGGAACTCAAGGTTCCAGTGAGATCTCATCTTGAGGCTAGTTTCCCGCTTAGATGCTTTCAGCGGTTATCTATTCCGAACATAGCTACCCGGCAATGCCACTGGCGTGACAACCGGAACACCAGAGGTTCGTCCACTCCGGTCCTCTCGTACTAGGAGCAGCCCCTCTCAAATCTCAAACGTCCACGGCAGATAGGGACCGAACTGTCTCACGACGTTCTAAACCCAGCTCGCGTACCACTTTAAATGGCGAACAGCCATACCCTTGGGACCGGCTTCAGCCCCAGGATGTGATGAGCCGACATCGAGGTGCCAAACACCGCCGTCGATATGAACTCTTGGGCGGTATCAGCCTGTTATCCCCGGAGTACCTTTTATCCGTTGAGCGATGGCCCTTCCATACAGAACCACCGGATCACTAAGACCTACTTTCGTACCTGCTCGACGTGTCTGTCTCGCAGTCAAGCGCGCTTTTGCCTTTATACTCTACGACCGATTTCCGACCGGTCTGAGCGCACCTTCGTACTCCTCCGTTACTCTTTAGGAGGAGACCGCCCCAGTCAAACTACCCACCATACACTGTCCTCGATCCGGATAACGGACCTGAGTTAGAACCTCAAAGTTGCCAGGGTGGTATTTCAAGGATGGCTCCACGCAGACTGGCGTCCACGCTTCAAAGCCTCCCACCTATCCTACACAAGCAAATTCAAAGTCCAGTGCAAAGCTATAGTAAAGGTTCACGGGGTCTTTCCGTCTAGCCGCGGATACACTGCATCTTCACAGCGATTTCAATTTCACTGAGTCTCGGGTGGAGACAGCGCCGCCATCGTTACGCCATTCGTGCAGGTCGGAACTTACCCGACAAGGAATTTCGCTACCTTAGGACCGTTATAGTTACGGCCGCCGTTTACCGGGGCTTCGATCAAGAGCTTCGCGTTAGCTAACCCCATCAATTAACCTTCCGGCACCGGGCAGGCGTCACACCCTATACGTCCACTTTCGTGTTTGCAGAGTGCTGTGTTTTTAATAAACAGTCGCAGCGGCCTGGTATCTTCGACCGGCATGAGCTTACGGAGCAAGTCCTTCACCCTCACCGGCGCACCTTCTCCCGAAGTTACGGTGCCATTTTGCCTAGTTCCTTCACCCGAGTTCTCTCAAGCGCCTTGGTATTCTCTACCCAACCACCTGTGTCGGTTTGGGGTACGGTTCCTGGTTACCTGAAGCTTAGAAGCTTTTCTTGGAAGCATGGCATCAACCACTTCGTTACCTAAAAGGTAACTCGTCATCAGCTCTCGGCCTTAGAATCCCGGATTTACCTAAGATTCCAGCCTACCACCTTAAACTTGGACAACCAACGCCAAGCTGGCCTAGCCTTCTCCGTCCCTCCATCGCAATAACCAGAAGTACAGGAATATTAACCTGTTTTCCATCGACTACGCTTTTCAGCCTCGCCTTAGGGACCGACTAACCCTGCGTCGATTAACGTTGCGCAGGAAACCTTGGTCTTTCGGCGTGGGTGTTTTTCACACCCATTATCGTTACTCATGTCAGCATTCGCACTTCTGATACCTCCAGCAAGCTTCTCAACTCACCTTCACAGGCTTACAGAACGCTCCTCTACCGCATCACTTACGTGATACCCGTAGCTTCGGTGTATGGTTTGAGCCCCGTTACATCTTCCGCGCAGGCCGACTCGACTAGTGAGCTATTACGCTTTCTTTAAAGGGTGGCTGCTTCTAAGCCAACCTCCTAGCTGTCTAAGCCTTCCCACATCGTTTCCCACTTAACCATAACTTTGGGACCTTAGCTGACGGTCTGGGTTGTTTCCCTTTTCACGACGGACGTTAGCACCCGCCGTGTGTCTCCCATGCTCGGCACTTGTAGGTATTCGGAGTTTGCATCGGTTTGGTAAGTCGGGATGACCCCCTAGCCGAAACAGTGCTCTACCCCCTACAGTGATACATGAGGCGCTACCTAAATAGCTTTCGAGGAGAACCAGCTATCTCCGAGCTTGATTAGCCTTTCACTCCGATCCACAGGTCATCCGCTAACTTTTCAACGGTAGTCGGTTCGGTCCTCCAGTTAGTGTTACCCAACCTTCAACCTGCCCATGGATAGATCGCCCGGTTTCGGGTCTATTCCCAGCGACTAGACGCCCTATTAAGACTCGCTTTCGCTACGCCTCCCCTATTCGGTTAAGCTCGCCACTGAAAATAAGTCGCTGACCCATTATACAAAAGGTACGCAGTCACCCAACAAAGTGGGCTCCCACTGCTTGTACGCATACGGTTTCAGGATCTATTTCACTCCCCTCTCCGGGGTTCTTTTCGCCTTTCCCTCACGGTACTAGTTCACTATCGGTCAGTCAGTAGTATTTAGCCTTGGAGGATGGTCCCCCCATATTCAGACAAAGTTTCTCGTGCTCCGTCCTACTCGATTTCATGACTAAGAGATTTTCGCGTACAGGGCTATCACCCACTATGGCCGCACTTTCCAGAGCGTTCCGCTAATCTCAAAGCCACTTAAGGGCTAGTCCCCGTTCGCTCGCCACTACTAAGGGAATCTCGGTTGATTTCTTTTCCTCAGGGTACTTAGATGTTTCAGTTCCCCTGGTTCGCCTCTTGCACCTATGTATTCAGTACAAGATAACCATCTTATGATGGCTGGGTTCCCCCATTCAGACATCTCCGGATCAAAGTCTGTTTGCCGACTCCCCGAAGCTTTTCGCAGGCTACCACGTCTTTCATCGCCTCTGACTGCCAAGGCATCCACCGTATGCGCTTCTTCACTTGACCATATAACCCCAAGCAATCTGGTTATACTGTGAAGACGACATTCGCCGAAAATTCGAATTTCTCA
>NZ_JBWKRA010000050.1:0-1121 GCF_059419065.1 Pseudomonas sp. GW821-FHT07B01
TCGAGTTTTTCGAAGTTGCCGCCAGAAGCGTCGGTGATTTTGACGGTCTGGGTGCTATTGTCGATGAACACGTCATCGGTAGGCGCAGGGACAGTCACGGTGCCAACAGTGTCGCCAGCCTTGATGGTGATCGACGAGCCGTTATCCAGCTTCAGGGTGACGTCAGTGCCAGCCTTGTTGCTCAAGGTCGCGGTGTAGGTAATCTGGCCACCTTCGTTAACCGCACTTGGCGCAGTCAGGGTGACAGTCGTTGTGTTGTCGGTACCGGGGGTATCGGTGACAGTGGTGTTCACTGCCGTAGTGCCGGGCACCAGGTTCTCGAAATGCTCGCCGCCAGTCACGCTTTTGATAGCCGTGGTGACGGTTTGGTCGCCCTTATACACATCATCAGGAGCAATAACCGAAACGCTACCGCTCGATTGGTTTACGCCGATGGTGATGGTCTTGCCGTTGTCCAAGGTGACGGTCAACGGGTTGGTGATGTTAGTCACCGCCGCGCCGTTTTTATCCACAAGGCTGGCGGTGTAGACGATGTTGCCGCCTTCACCAACGGTGGTGGTGGCGGTCAGGACCACATCAACTTTGTCGATGGTGTCGTTGATCGTAGTGGTCGCACCATCGCCCGCAACTTCCAATTTCTCGAAATTGCCGCCAGAGGTCTCAGTGATCTTGACCGTCTGCGTGCTCTTGTCGATGAACACGTCATCGGTAGGCGCAGGGACGGTCACGGTGCCAACCGTGTCGCCAGCCTTGATGGTGATCGACGAGCCGTTATCCAGCTTCAAGATGACGTCAGTACCGGCCTTGTTGCTCAAGGTCGCGGTGTACGTAATCTGACCACCTTCGTTTGCCTCAGCCGGAGCCGTCAACGTAACGGTGGTGGTGTTATCGGTGCCAGGGTTATCGGTGACAGTAGTGTTCACTGCCGTCGTGCCAGGGACCAGGTTTTCGAAGTGCTCGCCGCCGGTCACGGTTTTGATGGCGGTAGTGACAGTTTGATCGCCTTTGTACACATCATCCGGCGCGATGGTGGTGATAGAGCCACTCGACTGATTCACACCAATGGTGATGGTCTTGCCGTTATCGAGGGTGACGGTCAGCGGATTGGTGATGTTAGTCAC
>NZ_JBWKRA010000051.1:0-1086 GCF_059419065.1 Pseudomonas sp. GW821-FHT07B01
GAAAGTTCATTGGATGTCAAGGCCTGGTAAGGTTCTTCGCGTTGCTTCGAATTAAACCACATGCTCCACCGCTTGTGCGGGCCCCCGTCAATTCATTTGAGTTTTAACCTTGCGGCCGTACTCCCCAGGCGGTCAACTTAATGCGTTAGCTGCGCCACTAAAAGCTCAAGGCTTCCAACGGCTAGTTGACATCGTTTACGGCGTGGACTACCAGGGTATCTAATCCTGTTTGCTCCCCACGCTTTCGCACCTCAGTGTCAGTATTAGTCCAGGTGGTCGCCTTCGCCACTGGTGTTCCTTCCTATATCTACGCATTTCACCGCTACACAGGAAATTCCACCACCCTCTACCATACTCTAGTCAGTCAGTTTTGAATGCAGTTCCCAGGTTGAGCCCGGGGATTTCACATCCAACTTAACAAACCACCTACGCGCGCTTTACGCCCAGTAATTCCGATTAACGCTTGCACCCTCTGTATTACCGCGGCTGCTGGCACAGAGTTAGCCGGTGCTTATTCTGTCGGTAACGTCAAAATTGCAGAGTATTAATCTACAACCCTTCCTCCCAACTTAAAGTGCTTTACAATCCGAAGACCTTCTTCACACACGCGGCATGGCTGGATCAGGCTTTCGCCCATTGTCCAATATTCCCCACTGCTGCCTCCCGTAGGAGTCTGGACCGTGTCTCAGTTCCAGTGTGACTGATCATCCTCTCAGACCAGTTACGGATCGTCGCCTTGGTGAGCCATTACCTCACCAACTAGCTAATCCGACCTAGGCTCATCTGATAGCGCAAGGCCCGAAGGTCCCCTGCTTTCTCCCGTAGGACGTATGCGGTATTAGCGTCCGTTTCCGAACGTTATCCCCCACTACCAGGCAGATTCCTAGGCATTACTCACCCGTCCGCCGCTCTCAAGAGAAGCAAGCTTCTCTCTACCGCTCGACTTGCATGTGTTAGGCCTGCCGCCAGCGTTCAATCTGAGCCATGATCAAACTCTTCAGTTCAAACATCTTTGGGTTTTTAAGAAACCCTAAACTTGGCTCAGCAATCGTTGGTTACATCTTTGATTTCTCGCGGAGTAACTTG
>NZ_JBWKRA010000052.1:0-681 GCF_059419065.1 Pseudomonas sp. GW821-FHT07B01
GCTTGTATGCTAGGACTTGAAGGGAGGAGAAGGGACAAAGCCCGATTCTGACTGTTGACGCAGTACAGACCGTGGGAGATTTCGCCCCTCCTCCTTTCACCCAAGCGCCGATAAAGAATGCATCTGGCTATGACCGACGATAGGAACAAGCCTGCGCCTCTGGGTGAGCCCTTCAAGTGCTCAAAACCTTAGCCCGGAGGAAGCCCCATGGCAATGCCAGTTTCTGTCTCAAAGCCAATCGTAGGCGTCGATGTCGCTAAGAATGAACTGGTGATTTATCACGCTGAAGTCGATTTGTTAGAAACAATCCCAAACACCAAAGCCGCTATCAAAAAATGGCTGAAGGCCTTGTCCTGCAAAGTGGCCATCGCAATTGAAGCCACCAATATCTACCACTTGGAGTTTGCTGATCTAGCTCATGAAGCTGGTTGCGTGGTTTACATGGTTGGAGGTTATGAGCTCAAGCATTACCGCGAAAGCGTGAAGATCCGGGCCAAGACCGATGCTTTGGATGCCAAGTTGCTCGTCCGCTACTTGAGAAAGGAGGCAGACGAACTGCGTCCCTGGACACCTCCATCACCGCTGTATCGCCATCTTCTAAGCCTGTTTCGTCGGCGCGCAGCCTTGGTTCAGGCGCGCGTCAGCCTGACGCAAAGCTGGGCGAACGAGCCGCTTCTTAAG
>NZ_JBWKRA010000053.1:0-663 GCF_059419065.1 Pseudomonas sp. GW821-FHT07B01
GCCGTTGAGGTCGTAGGCATAGGCGGTGCGCTGGCCGTCGAAGCCGGTTTCCTGGCGGATCAGGCCGTTGGGGTGGTAGTCGAGTTGGTAGGTTTCGCCGGCTTCGTTTTCGATCTCGGTGAGCAATAGCCGAGCGTTGTCGTAGCGGTACTTGACCTGGGTGCCGTCGGCGTTGAGACGGCGGCTGATCAGGTGCAGGCCGTCGGCGTATTCGTAGCGGGTGACGTGGCCGAGTTCGTCGCGTTCGGCGATGATTTTGCCGTAGGGGTTGTAGCTGAATTCCCTACAACCACCGCCTGGCAAGACGAGGCGAATCAGCCTACCGACGCTGTCCCATTCATAGGCTATCTGCGCGCCGTGTTCATCCTCACAGGCAACTTGATGCCCCAGATCGTCATAGCGATAGCGCTTGAGCCCACCATTGGGTAATTGCTCTTCAAGCAGTTGCCCGCGTTCGTTCCACACCAGTCGATGGCAACTGTGATCCGGGTACCAAACTCCAGTCAGTTGCCCGTGCTTGTTGTAGCTGTAGTCAGTAACCTCTCCATCGGGATCGGTCCTACGCGTAACATCGCCTTGCTCGTTACGCTCATATTTCCAGACCGCCTCCCCACGCCTGACAACCCGTACAAAACCGTTGTCATGCTCGTAGGACGTTGGCTC
>NZ_JBWKRA010000054.1:0-635 GCF_059419065.1 Pseudomonas sp. GW821-FHT07B01
TACACCGCCAGCCTTGTGGATAAAAACGGTGCGCCGGTGACTAACATCACCAACCCGCTGACCGTAACCTTGGATAATGGCCAGACCATCACCATCGGCGTAAACCAGACTAGCGGTAGCGTTTCGGTTCTTGCTCCTGATGATGTCTATAAAGGCGATCAAACCGTCACCACCGCTATCAAGGGTGTTACCGGCGGCGAGCACTTCGAAAATCTGGTTCCAGGTACTACCCCGGTTAACACCACCGTTACTGATACACCGGGCACCGATAACACCACTACTGTAACGCTGACAGCTCCGACCGAAGCGAATGAGGGTGGCCAGATCACCTATACCGCGACCTTGAGCAACAAGGCCGGTACCGACGTCACGCTGAAGTTGGATAACGGCTCTTCGATCACCATCAAGGCTGGCGACACGGTAGGCACTGTGACCGTGCCCGCTCCTAGCGATGACGTGTTCATCGATAAGAGCACTCAGACCGTCAAGATCACCGACGCTTCCGGCGGCAACTTCGAAAAATTAGAAGTTGCAGGCAACGGCGCAACCACCACGATCAACGACACCATCGACAAGGTTGATGTGGTTCTGACCGCCACCAACACCGTTGGCGAAGGCGGCAACATCGTTTACAC
>NZ_JBWKRA010000056.1:0-538 GCF_059419065.1 Pseudomonas sp. GW821-FHT07B01
TCTTCACTTGACCATATAACCCCAAGCAATCTGGTTATACTGTGAAGACGACATTCGCCGAAAATTCGAATTTCTCAGTTAAGAGAACTCACAAATTTTACCTTAGCCTGATCCGTTACCAGTGAAAGTAACGTTCAGTCTATCTTTCTATCACATACCCAAATTTTTAAAGAACGAACTAGTCAAAGACTAGAAATCAACATTCACCATCGCAACGATGGAATGCTCATTTCTAAGCTTTATACAAACAGAAGCAGTAGTGGTGGAGCCAAACGGGATCGAACCGTTGACCTCCTGCGTGCAAGGCAGGCGCTCTCCCAGCTGAGCTATGGCCCCGTATTTCTACAGGCGTTTCCCACACAAAATTGGTGGGTCTGGGCAGATTCGAACTGCCGACCTCACCCTTATCAGGGGTGCGCTCTAACCAACTGAGCTACAGACCCAATTTCGGGCTGCTTCTTTCGTCTTCTTCAATGAATCAAGCAATTCGTGTGGGAACTTATGGAGCAGCTGATGTCGTCGATTAAGGAGGTGATCC